>DEQI01000139.1:0-1322 GCA_002360295.1 Planococcaceae bacterium UBA3370 | reverse complement strand
TGTTCTGCATGTTTAGGTATGAATGAAGATATTATTCCTTCTGGTGAGCGTTGTGCATCTACGTCAAATCGTAACTTTGAAGGTCGCCAAGGAGCGGGGGCACGCACACATTTAGTAAGCCCAGCGATGGCCGCAGCTGCAGCAATTCACGGTCATTTCGTAGATGTTCGACAATTCGTAAAGCAAGAAGCATAGGGGAGAGTATATTATGGAACCAATTAATATTGTCAACAGTATTTACGCACCACTTGACCGTAAAAACGTGGATACAGATCAAATTATTTCGAAAGAATTTTTAAAACGTATTGAGCGTACGGGATTCGGGCAATTTTTATTTCATCATTGGCGTTTTGACGAGCAGGGGAATGAAATTACAGATTTTGTATTAAATAAACCTGAATATAAAAACGCAGAAATTTTAGTTGCACAAGATAACTTTGGGTGTGGCTCATCTCGTGAGCATGCACCATGGGCAATTTTAGACTACGGCTTCCGCGTTGTCATTGCACCTAGCTTTGCAGATATATTCCATAACAACTGCTTTAAAAACGGCATTTTACCGATTAAATTAACAGAAGCAGAATGTGATGAATTACTTGAGCAAGGCTTAGCTAAGGCACAGGCGATTGAAGTGAATCTTGAAGCACAAACGGTTACAACCGCAAGCAAAGTTTATCATTTCAATATGGATCCTTATTATAAGGAAATGCTATTAAATGGTTGGGATGAAATAGCGTTAACGTTTAAGTACGAAGAGCAAATTACTGCTTATGAAGCTAAACGTGTTGTGTTTAAATAGTATTTAAACAAAAATATAGACTGTAAAGAGCTCGTAAATCGAGTATTTACAGTCTATTTTTAGTTTTTGGAAATATAGCTATAACCTTTAATTTATTTTGAAAAATGGTCATCAACAAAAAAATCGTTGTTGGCAAATATCGAACGTACACTACAATCGCCTTTCTACATTCCGTGTTGTACACTATGCATAAGAAATCGATATTTATCATGTTGTCATTCAACAGTGACAATTTAGGGGGCGTTGTTTAAAATGTATTCAATGGAATTAATATCTCTGATTGGGATTTAAAAAATAGTAATGAGATAGGACGGGGATATTTGATGGATAGTAAAAAAAGATATGAATTACTATTTAATGATATTAACCAATATAACTCCGATGAAAAGGGCATAGGTATTACCAGAATTGCATACACAAACGAGGAGCAGAGCTGTACCCATGCATTTATGCGTTTATGTATGGCGGAGCATTTGGATATAAGAATGGACGAATGTGGAAATGTAATTGCAAGAAGAAAAGG
>DEQI01000042.1:366-3067 GCA_002360295.1 Planococcaceae bacterium UBA3370 | reverse complement strand
GATTTAACTTCCTTTGGTATTGCTCCAGCTATATTAATTTGTATTAAGTTTGACTTTTTTAATAATGGGTTATTAGGTGAACTCGGAATTGTTATGGTATTTTTATATGTTATTTCTGGTTCTTTTAGGCTTGCCAACTACAATATCAATGAATTTAAAGGATACTTTTTAGGTGTTCCGATAACAGTTGCTGGATCCATTATTACTCTTTTTACTTTATTTAAATTTAACGCTCAGATTTTAATAGCAATCATTTTATTACTGCTTATTGCTTATCTTATGCTTTCCAAAATAAAGCTAAAAAAGTTTTAAGAACTATGTAAAAAAGCTGGCCTGTAAGTGTTTTACAGGCAGCTGTTCATTACTTCGAGCTTTTTGTTTTACGTTCCCATATCAAGAGAGAGGGATATGGATCAAATGCCCATTCGTTTCGACCGTCAAATTTATACATGCCGTAATGGAGATGAGGTGGGAATTTTCCAGATGTCCCTTCTTTGCCATAGCCGGAGCTACCGACATAACCGACAATTGTCCCTGGCTCCACGATATCTCCAACAGCTAGGTCATTATTATATGAACCGAGATGGGCATAATAATGGTATGTGTTATATATGTCGCGAATCCCAATTCGCCATCCACCAAACTCATTCCATCCTTTTACTTCCACTACACCATAGGAAGTAGAGTGAATGGGTGTACCATAGTTCGCAAATAGGTCTGTTCCTTGATGGCTTCTTCTACCACCCCAACCTCTATTTGCTCCCCAAGTGCTTTTATAGCTATAGGTAGAACTAATTGGTACAGGGAAAGCACGTTTATTAAGGGCAATGGTATTGTATTTTTCGTAGATCTGGGCAATGGTTAATATTTGGTTGACTGTTTTTTCATCATAATAATATTGCCAAAGCGCTATTTTAAATTCGTCAATCGATGTACCAAATTTACTTAAATAACTTGCCATGGAAAATAATATATCAGCATCATCTTGAGGATTGGCGATTCCGTCATTATTTCCGTCGAGACCGAAACCACCAAAGTAGCTAATCGTTGATGGGGAAGTATCTTGCCCAGTTGGATTAAATGGTCCCGACCAAAATTCATCTGAGAATTGGATCGCAACAACGCTATCTCGCTTTGGAATATCTTTGCGGACTGCTTGAATATTGCGCTCATATTGGTCAATTGCAGCAAGAAAATACCAAGGGACAATTACATTTTCAAATTGATAATAATATGTCATACGCTGCTCATAAATCTCTTCTTGGCTTAGTGTTTCCTGTGCATAGCTTGGCGTGATATAGAGTAGACTCCAAAGTAAGATGCCATACAACGGGATCAAAATGCGATTCAAAATTAAACCTCCTTTCACTACTACATAGAATAACCGGATTGAAGAAATCCATGAGGGAAAAAGGAGAGAATAATGCTTCACATTCTGTCTTTTATTACCTATTATAAATCCTAGTGTACGGATGAGTGTTTACTTTTGGAAACAGTTTATGGTAAACTGAACATAATTTTAATTGAACGGAGGTGAGAAGAATGGAGAAATTAGCTATGCAGACAGGTGTGAAGGTTGATACAGCGATGTATTATGCACGTGTCATTACTTTTGATTTTGCGACTAACGGGATAGGTGTGCCCTTTTTTAGACAAATTCAAGAGAACGCGTAGCTGATTAACCTCATTCTTTTCACGAAAAGACTGCTCGTTAATGAGTAGTCTTTTTTGTATGCTTTAATCAGCACGTTTATGGAGGCATAAACAAATGCAAATGAAAGCAGAATATATAACAAAAATAGTCGGCGGTAATGTGATATTTAATCAGTTAACATTCGCTGTACAACCAGGGGAGCATGTTGCTTTAGTAGGGCGTAATGGAAGTGGAAAAACAACGCTTTTTAAATGTCTTGCTGGCATTGAGCAGCCTGATGAAGGACGTATTATCAAAACTAAAGGTAGTAAAGTAGGGTACTACCATCAAATTCCAAATTATCCGAATGAAACGGTCTATCAAGTTTTACAACAAGCGTTTGATGAACTTATACAAATGCAAAGTAAAATGAATGCGATGGAGCAACAAATGGCCGAACAGGTGACAGATGCGTTGCTTAATCAATACGGTGAGCTACAAGAGAAGTTTATGCAGCTCGGTGGTTATGAAATGGAGTCGAAAATAGCTTCTGTCACAAACGGACTACGTATTGTCCATCTAATAGATAGTCAATTTGATGCACTAAGTGGTGGAGAGAAAACAAAGGTAATGCTAGCACATATTATTTTGCAACAGCCGAGTATTTTATTATTGGATGAGCCGACCAATCACCTTGATTTATCCTCAATTGAGTGGCTTGAAAATTATATACGACAATTTGAAGGTACAGTCATTGTGGTTTCACATGATCGACATTTTTTAAATCAAGTGGCCCACAAAGTATATGAAATAGAGGATGGGGATATTTGGATTAGTAAAGGGAACTATGATGACTATATAAAAAATAGAGAAGAAAAACTCGCGCAGCAGTTTTCTCAATATGAAGAACAGCAAAAGAAAATTAAAAAAATGAAAGAAGCAATTCGCCGTTTACGTCAGTGGGCAAATGAGGCAAGCCCACCGAATCCAGATCTTTATCGGAAAGCAAAAGTTATGGAAAAAATGCTAGAGCGCATGGAGCTTGTGAAAAAGCCGAAAGCTGAAAAA
>DEQI01000042.1:0-226 GCA_002360295.1 Planococcaceae bacterium UBA3370 | reverse complement strand
GTAGGGAATAATGGTACAGGGAAATCCACATTACTGAAGATTATGCTTCAGTCCATGGAGCCGACTTTAGGTCATGTAAAAATAGGCAGCAACGTAGAAATTGGTTATTTAGCACAGGAATTTGATACGTTTGATGGATCCATGCGTTTGATCGATGCCTTTCGTGAACATATTTCGATGACGGAAGGTGAGGCTCGCCATGTGCTTGCTCAGTTTTTATTTTATG
>DEQI01000133.1:1896-3004 GCA_002360295.1 Planococcaceae bacterium UBA3370 | reverse complement strand
GTTGTATCTATATCATTTTTCACACAGCGAGCTAATCCAGTTACGATAGAACTTTTCACAGTGCTAGCTATACGATTTACTGCATCAAAATCGCCAGGGGATGAAGCAGGAAAACCTGCTTCAATAATTGTGACACCTAGACGCTCTAACTGTTTTGCAATTTCTATTTTTTCAGCAGTATTTAAATTAATGCCTGCTGATTGCTCCCCGTCACGTAGGGTTGTATCAAATATATCAATCTTGCGCACTACTATTTCACCACGACCTTCTCTTTACCTGCATTAATGAAAGGCATCATCGCACGAAGTTTTGCTCCAACTTCCTCGATTTGGTGGTTAGCGCCTGCTTCTTTGAAACGAGTATAGTCTGGACGACCATTTTCATTTTCAGCAATCCAGCGTTTTGCAAATGTACCGTCTTGGATATCTGTTAATACATCTTTCATACGTGCTTTTACTGATTCATCGATAAGACGTGGACCTGCTACATAGTCGCCCCACTCAGCTGTATCTGATACTGAATAACGCATTGTTGCCATACCGCCTTCGAACATTAAGTCAACGATTAGTTTTAATTCGTGTAATGTTTCAAAATATGCAAGCTCTGGTTGGTAGCCAGCTTCTACTAAAGTTTCGAAACCTGCTTGCACAAGTGCAGTTGCGCCACCGCAAAGAACTGCTTGCTCTCCGAATAAGTCTGTTTCTGTTTCTTCTTTAAATGTTGTTTCTAGTAAACCACCGCGTGCAGAACCAATTCCTTTACCGTAAGCAAGTGCGATTTCTTTCGCTTCACCAGTAGCGTCTTGGTGAATTGCGAATAATCCTGGTACTCCAGCACCTTCAGTAAACTGGCGACGAACTAAATGTCCTGGCCCTTTAGGAGCTACTAAAAATACGTCTACGTCAGCTGGTGGTACGATTTGACCGAAATGAATGTTGAATCCGTGAGCAAACATAAGTGCTTTACCTGGTGTTAAGTATGGAGCGATTTCTGCTTCATACACTGCTTTTTGACGCTCATCTGGAAGTAAAATTTGGATAACATCTGCTACTTTTGCTGCTTCCGCCACTGACATTACTTCAACGCCGTCTTCTTTTGCTGCATCATA
>DEQI01000133.1:1168-1822 GCA_002360295.1 Planococcaceae bacterium UBA3370 | reverse complement strand
GCATGTGCGTGACCTTGTGAGCCGTAACCGATAATTGCGATTTTTTTCCCTTTTAGTACTTCCTCGTTGATGTTTTGTTCATAATACATTGTTGCCATTTGTAATTCCTCCTAGTAAGTTAGTTTATTTTTATATGCAAACTATTTTGACTATTTATTTCAAAATAGATAGCTGCGGTGTATCAGTTTTTTGTGTTTCACGAACGGCTGCTGTTGCTCCAGTTCGTGTTAATTCTTTAATGCCATAAGGACGAATTAATTCTATAAAAGCATCAATTTTTTCCGGATTCCCGACTACTTGATACGTCACAACGTTTTTCGCTGTATCAATAATTTGTGGGCGGAAAGGCTCAACGATAGAATTCATTTCTAAACGTAAATTCGGTGGTGAAATGACTTTTACTAAAGCTAGTTCTCGAAGTACAATCGATTTATCTGTTATGTCATTCACTTTCAATACATCAATTTGCTTCGATACTTGTTTAATGAGCTGCTCGATTTTATTTTCATCTTCTACATGGACAACGAATGTCATTTTAGAAAAATTCGGTTGCTCCGTATGCCCGACAGTAATCGATTCAATGTTAAATTGGCGTTTCATCAGTAACCCCGTTACGCGATTTAATACGCCACTTTGATTAATAACTGTGACAGT
>DEQI01000133.1:0-1024 GCA_002360295.1 Planococcaceae bacterium UBA3370 | reverse complement strand
TTTCAATTCGGTAGCCTTTTAATCCATATGCATCAGCTAACTTCACAAAATCTGGTTGTACAGGCATTAGTGATTGTGAGTAACGCTCCTCATAGAACGTTTCTTGCCATTGTCGAACCATACCTAAGCAGCTGTTATTTAAAATGACCACTTTTACTGGCAAATTAAATTCCTTCAATAAGGACAATTCTTGAGCAGTCATTTGGAAACCAGCATCCCCACAAATTGAAATTACTTTTTTCTCAGGTTTGGCAAATTGTGCGCCAATTGCTGCTGGGAAGCCGAAGCCCATTGTTCCAAGACCACCAGATGTTACCCAGTTATGATCATTATTAAGACTATAGTATTGCGCCGTCCACATTTGATGCTGTCCAACGTCCGTAGTAACAATGGCATCTCCATCCGTTAGGCGATGAATGATTTCAATCGCTTGCTGTGGTAATATTTCTTTCTCATCTTCTTCATACCAGAGTGGATATTCTTTTTTATTATCATGTAAATATTGTAACCAAGCACTCGTATTTGGCCCTTCGAAATCCTTTTTCAATAATGATTTTAAAGCCTCTTTCGCATCAGCAACGATTGGAATATCCGTCGGTACATTTTTTCCAATTTCAGCAGGGTCGATATCGATATGAACAATCGTTGCATTGGGCGCAAATGTTGCTAAATTACC
Source organism: Planococcaceae bacterium UBA3370 (assembly GCA_002360295.1). GTDB lineage: Bacteria > Bacillota > Bacilli > Bacillales_A > Planococcaceae > Metasolibacillus. Next base: position 348 of record DEQI01000133.1, on the reverse strand, counting down.
TGTTAATCGATCATCAAAGCGCGCCCCAATATTAATGAGTAGATCACATTTAGTAATCGCATCATTTGCTGTTACAGTACCGTGCATCCCAGCCATTCCATAAAACAACTCATGTCGGCCATGAATTCCCCCTAGACCTAACAATGTGTTAACAACTGGAATTTTGTACTTTTCAGCAAATTCAGTTAATTGAGCACGAGCATCTGCAAATAATACACCTGCCCCTGCTAAAATAAGAGGCTTTTTCGATAAAGTAATAGCTTGAATCGCTTTTTGAATTTGTAAATAGTTCGGTTTATATGTCGGCTGATATCCTGGTAAATAAATTTCTTCCGGTGTTGCTGGCAT
>DEQI01000173.1:7184-7633 GCA_002360295.1 Planococcaceae bacterium UBA3370 | reverse complement strand
GTATACCAGCGATTTAAATGCTCCGGTTTAGTTAATGCATCCCAAACTTGTTTCAAAGGTGCATCTACTACAATTTTTCTTTTAATGGAATTATTCATTATTTTCATCTAGACATTCTCCTTTTTCTACATAATTTTTAAGACTGACGAGCTGATGATCCAGCAGATCTTCAATGTATTGAAGCATTTCGTGGTAAGTAGTTTGGAGTATGTTGAAATTTAGTGAATAAATACGATACTTTCCATCCATTTTCACTGTAATTATTTTTTCTTCCAATAAAATAGTCAGATGCTTTTTAATTGCTGGTTGTGAAATTTCGAATGCTTCGACTATCTCTTTTTGGGTTTTGTTACCTTGCTTCAACATACTAATAATACTTCGCCTTGTTGAATCACCTAACGCTCGATAAATATCGGGCATGCTTATTCCTCACTTTACATATAACTATT
>DEQI01000173.1:2306-7048 GCA_002360295.1 Planococcaceae bacterium UBA3370 | reverse complement strand
CTCCACCGTTCACTCTTATGAAATGAACTTAGATATATTTTTAAAATATTTTTCATTATTATAGACAAATGAGTTTTTTTGTTTTATAATAAATTTAAATAAAATCGATTGTAAGAAAACAAATTAATTCACATATTCCAAAGAGTAATCGTGATTTATTTGATACTTTTTGTAATGTGTGAATTTTTTATTCTGAAGTATGATCTTATTTAATACAATTAATGGAGGTCATTTAAATGACACAACAAGGTACAGTAAAATGGTTTAACGCAGAAAAAGGTTTTGGATTCATCGAAGTAGAAGGCGGAAACGATGTATTCGCTCACTTCTCAGCTATCCAAGGTGAAGGTTTCAAATCACTTGACGAAGGTCAAAAAGTTGAATTTAACGTAGAAGAAGGTCAACGTGGACCACAAGCTACAAACATCGTAAAACTTTAATTTTTAGGATGAAAATAAGAGGTATCCCAAAAGGATGCCTCTTTTTTATATGGATAGTTTTGGGTACTAGGTAGGAGCTGAACTCAAGTTTATTACAAGTAGTGGATGTTTGAACGGAAAATTGTTAAATTTATGATAATAAAAAATAGTTGAATTTAATTAAGTCATAACACTTGAATTATGTGTAGATTATTAGTACATTATTAAATGTTATAAGAAGTGCCGGGTGAGTAGTCTATTTCTCAGCAGTACAAAATAGCTATGCATTTGTTATTAAATGCACTTTATACTATGTCCTTATGGGCGCCATTTTACTGTTTCGAATATATGAATAGCATGACTGTTTACTTCGGTTAGTTTAGCAGCCTGATCGAAGTAAAGGAAATGAACAAATTTGGATAAAATGATATCCTGTACCGATACATTTTTATCCCGAATTATTTGTTCATCTGATGGTAGAAATTTTAGGTTATATAAAAGGGTTATCCGACAATAATACTTGTTGGGTAGCCCTTTCTCTATATAAAATGCGTCTGGATATGATTAGCCAGACGCATTTTTGAGGACAAGAAGCAGGATGTAGTTACTACCTGCAAGCTCGTATTATATATGAGGGGAAAATGAATTTTAAGATGTAATGTATGATTTAGTTCGGCATATTTTTAGCCATTTGACCTTGACCGTACATATTCAGCATAATCTGCATGTCATTAGGGGAAAGTTGAGCAACTTGGTAATCGCCTTTTTTGTTTTGATAAAGCGACACTTCGTAAGCCATCTCGATACAGTTTGGAATAGAGTCTTGTAACACACGTCGAAGGACAGGATTACACGTTTCAAGTGCAGCGCCTGTTTTCCCTACTGCGCCAGCTTTATGCATACCTAATAAGGAACCGGCAATAATAGAATCATTCAATTCGCTTGCCGATTGAATCGGTTTTTTAGGTTCTCCAGCTGTCAAACCATAGTTGAAGTCATTGCCGAGTTGCATTTTATAGCTGCGAGTAGGGTGCTGCGGATCTTGCCCTGTCTTATAGGCTTCTACTGTAATATTGTATTCATCGAGCATAAAAGCATATTGTCTGTCTAAAATAGAAAGAAGCTCAGGATCTTTAATTTGCTCACGCATTAGAACACATTGGTTTAACGCGCCAATCATTCCACTAAGTACTTCATGTGCATCGAATAATTCGTGCCCCCCGTGGTTAGTAGAGAGTGGCATATTTGATTGTTGTCCTGATTGTTGTTGTTGAAAATCCATTATTTTACCTCCATCAAAATGTCGTACGTTACATAGTTTGTCTAGATATCGGTTATTTATGCGTGTTTAAAAAACGGGTTCATTACCATTTTCGGGGGTTGATTTCCGTTACGCCAGCGTGCTTTCCTGGAGGCGTCCGATGAGCCGCTTCACTCGCAAGCACTTTTCGAAAGCGACATAGTTTACTAAAGGTTTAACGCAGCTGTGCGACAGTGAAGTTATTGGCTATGCTCCTCATATCGAGTTATAATGAAAACGGATGGGAGTGTATTCATGAAAAAAATAACATATTATTCAAAACCGAATTGTGGATTATGCGTTGATGGACTTGTTACATTAAAGCTTGTGCAAGAAGATATTCCATGTGAGATTGACATATATAATATAGAAGAAAATGACGATTTACACGAAAAATATATGTTGATGGTTCCGGTTGTTGAATTTAAAGGGGAAATGATTCAATACGGTCAGTTAGATTATGTTACGTTAATAGAAGCGCTAAGCGAATAAAGTAAGCGCTTTTCTTCATGTAATTGTTTTGTAAACAATCAGGTAGATTCTTGCATATAATCATATGTAAGGATATAATAAAGACAAATAATATTTTTTTACCGTAAGTGGGACAAAAAATATTAAGTGGGACAAAAAATGTCCAATAATAATGTAGGTGATCATTTTTTGGGAATTAATAGCTTTTATGAAGCGCAGCGCAAACTATTGCCGGAACTGGATACGCTACTAATTAAACGGTATCGTATGTTACAAGTGATTCATATGCAAGGTCCAATAGGGAGACGAACTTTGGCGGAGTTACTTCAACTGACAGAACGCGATATTCGTAACGAAGTACAGACACTCAATGAACAATGTCTAATAGAAGTGCAATCAAAAGGTATGGTCTGTACATCACTTGGAGAAATTGTTATAGAGCAATTAAAAGAACAATTTCACGAGCTAACGGGCATTGCTAAAAAAGAGCAAAAGCTTAAAAATGCTTTCCAAATTGAACGTGTTATTATTATTAACGGAAATTTGGAAACCGATTCAACAACGTTAGCTATGCTTGGTAAAGAGGCGAAAAATGTATTAGTTCAGGTTGCAAAGCCAAATAGTCAAATTGCGGTTACGGGTGGAAGCTCTGTCGCAGCAATTGCGCCATTTTTACAACCCCAAAAACCTTTAGATACAGCACAGTTTATTGCTGCTCGTGGAGGGATCGGTGATGAAATGACGTTGCAGGCAAATACACTTGCAGCTCAATTTGCAATAAAGTGTGAGAGTAAACATCGAACACTATTCCTACCTGAGCAACTAAGCGAGCAAGCGTATGCAACGATGAAAAATGAGCCGGTCGTTAAAGAAGTGGTAGCTCTTTATGATCAAATTAATATTGTCATACATGGTATTGGGGTAGCGGATGAAATGGCAGAGCGGCGAAATAGCAGTGAGCAAGACAAAAAATTGCTACATGAACTAGGAGCTGTAGGAGAAGCCTTTGGTTATTATTTTGATGAACAGGGGCAAATTGTCCACCATATACGCACTATTGGAATTCAGCTAGAGCAAGTTGAAAAAAGTGATGTTGTGATAGCTATTGCAGGCGGTGTTCATAAAGCAAACGCTATTCAAGCCTATTTTAAACATGCAGCCAAGCAAACGATATTGATTATGGATGAAAGTGCTGCAGATGAAATTTTAAAACAGCTATAATGAGCCATTCGCTCTTATAAATAAACATTCTGGAGGAATTACACATGGCATTAAAATTAGCGATAAATGGATTTGGTCGAATTGGCCGATTAGTATTCAGAGAAGCAATGAAACATGATGAATTTGAAGTAGTGGCAGTAAATGATTTAACAGATGCACATCAATTAGCTCATTTATTAAAATTCGATTCAGTTCACGGTGTGTATGAAGCAGACGTACAATCTGAAGAGGATGCTTTTATCGTTAATGGTAAGCGTGTTCAAGTATTATCAGAAAAAGACCCAGCTAATCTTCCTTGGGGTGAGCTAGGGGTAGATGTTGTACTTGAATGTACAGGTAGATTCCGTTCAATGGAAGAAGTATCTAAACATATTCAAGCAGGTGCTAAAAAAGCGATTCTTTCAGCACCGGCTAAAGGTGATATGCCTACATACGTAATGGGCGTTAACCATACAGAATATGATCCATCACAACATGTCATTTCTAATGCATCATGTACAACAAACTGTTTAGCACCAGTAGCGAAAGTGTTAGATGAAAAATTTGGTATTAAACGCGGTATGATGACGACAATTCACTCTTATACGAATGACCAACGCATTTTAGATTTCCCGCACTCTGATGCTCGTCGTGCACGAGCAGGCGCTGTGTCAATGATTCCAACGACTACTGGAGCAGCTGTAGCGGTATCAAAAGTGCTACCACAGTTAAAAGGAAAATTAGACGGTTTTTCTATGCGCGTACCAACACCAAATGTATCTTGTGTTGACTTAGTAGTAGAGTTAAACAGTGAAGTAACAAAAGAATCTATCAATGAAGCTTTAAAAGAAGCAGCAGCAGGAGAGTTAAAAGGAATTTTAGATTATACTGAACTGCCATTAGTATCAATTGACTTTAACGGTAACCATGCATCTTCAACAATCGATGGTTTATCTACAATGGTGATGGGTGGTCAAATGGTAAAAGTACTTGCTTGGTACGATAACGAAATTGGTTATTCAACACGCTTAATGGACTTAGCTCAGTATGTTGTAGAGAAAGGTTTATAATTTCCTTATTAATGTGACATACTTTTTTGATATTTATGAAAAAGTGTGACATATTAATGGAAATGATACATGAAAAGTATAGCCTTTATTAGTAGTAACCTTTATAATATATAAAGGTAAAGAGCGAGCGGTTTACCGGATCGCTCTTTTTTTGTAATGGACAAGGATTTAGCTGCGGCGCCCAGCCCGCCTGTGAGACATCCAACGCTTGTGGAGGCTAAACGGGCGCTTACGCTTTTCTGATGTGTCTAGCTCTAGCGCCCAGCCCCTCGAGGTCGCTTC
>DEQI01000173.1:0-2297 GCA_002360295.1 Planococcaceae bacterium UBA3370 | reverse complement strand
CGAAAGCAAAAAAGAAGCTTTCGGTTGAGAGCCATCCAGCGCTTGTCGGGGCTAAAACGGGCGCTTACGCTTTTCGATATAGATGCTTTGTCTTTACGAGACATACATAGGGGCTTTTTGGTACTATACAAATGAAAAAGTCAATTTTGAAATAGAAAAGGTATCCGCCTTTTTCGCCAAAATTTGAAGGAGGGTTTTCTTCATGTTTTTAAAGAAGACGATGAAAGATATAAACGTAAAAGGGAAGCGCGTATTTGTACGTGTCGATTTTAATGTACCGATGGAGGATGGCCATATTACAGATGACACGAGAATTCGTGCAGCTTTGCCTACAATTCAGTACTTACTAAAAGAGGGAGCAAAAGTTATTTTAGCTTCTCACTTAGGTCGTCCAAAAGGTGAAGTAAAAGAAGAGTTCCGCTTAACAGCAGTTGGCACACGTTTAGCAGAATTAATAGGTCAACCAGTAACAAAGCTGGATGAGTCCATTGGAGAAGCAGTAGAAGAGGCCATCGCTAGCATGCAAGAAGGCGATATTGTATTACTTGAAAACGTTCGCTTCCATAAAGGCGAAGAAAAAAATGATGAAGAGTTAGCTAAAGCATTCGCAAGCTTAGCAGATGTTTATGTTAACGACGCATTTGGCGCTGCTCACCGTGCGCATGCTTCAACAGAAGGAATCGCTAAATTTATTCCAGCTGTGTCTGGCTTTTTAATGGAAAAAGAGCTAGAAGTGCTTGGAAAGGCGTTATCCAATCCAGAACGACCATTTACGGCAATTATTGGCGGAGCAAAAGTAAAAGATAAAATTGGTGTCATTGAAAACTTACTAGATAAAGTAGACCACTTAATTATCGGTGGTGGACTTTCCTTTACGTTTATTAAAGCGCAAGGCTATGATATCGGTAAATCTTTATTAGAAGAAGATAAAATCGAGCTAGCACGCGAATTCATCGAAAAAGCGAAAGAAAAAGGCGTACAGCTACATATGCCGATTGATACGGTTGTAGCAAATGAATTTTCAAAAGATGCAGAAACACAAGTAGTGAATATAGATGCTATTCCTTCAGATTGGATGGGTCTTGATATCGGTCCTAAAACCGCTGAGCAATATGCAGAAGTGATTAACAATTCGAAGCTAATTATTTGGAATGGTCCAATGGGCGTATTCGAAATGGAGCAGTTTGCGAACGGTACTAAAACAGTAGCAAACGCCATGGCAGCAACAGCTGGTTATACAATCATTGGCGGTGGCGATTCAGCTGCAGCGGTCGAAAAATTCGAAGTAGCTAGTAAAATGGATCACATTTCAACAGGTGGCGGTGCGAGCTTAGAGCTAATGGAAGGGAAAGCTCTTCCAGGAATCGTCGCATTAAATGATAAATAATTTGGAGGGGTTTCTTATGCGCAAACCAATCATTGCTGGAAACTGGAAGATGTATAAAACATTTGACGAAGCAGTTGAATTTGTAGAAGCAGTTCGAGATGCAGTTCCATCTGAAGACAAGATTGATGCGGTTATTTGTGCGCCTGCACTTTATTTACCAACATTAGTCGATGTAGCAACGGAAACAGATTTAGCAATAGGTGCTCAAAATATGCACTTTGAAAACGAGGGAGCATTTACAGGGGAAGTAAGCCCTGCTCAGCTTGCGGCCATTAACGTGGACTATGTTATTTTAGGTCACTCGGAGCGCCGTGAAATGTTTAATGAAACAAACGAAGCAGTGAATAAAAAAGTGCGTGCCGCTTTAAATCACGGTATTGTACCGATTATTTGCTGTGGTGAAACGTTAGAAGAGCGTGAAGCTGGTCATACGGAAGTAAAAGTATCCAACCAAATTCGCGCAGCACTTAAAGGCTTTACGGCTGAAGAAGTAGCACATATGGTACTTGCCTATGAACCAATTTGGGCGATTGGCACAGGTAAAACAGCAACAGCAGATGATGCAAACGAAACATGTGGTGCCATTCGTACTATTGTAGCAGAGCTTTATGGACAGGAAACAGCGGAAGCGATTCGAATCCAATATGGTGGCTCTGTAAAACCAGAAAATATTCAAGAGCTTTTAGCAAAAGAGCATATTGACGGTGCCCTTGTAGGTGGCGCTAGTTTAGATACAACATCTTATTTGAAATTATTGGAGGCGGGGGCTAATGCCTAAAAAGCCAGTAGCATTAATTATTTTAGATGGCTTTGCTTTTCGCGATGAAGTGAAAGGAAATGCTGTAGCACAAGCACATAAACCTAATTTTGACCGTTATTGGGCGAACTACCCGCATGCAACATTGACTGC
>DEQI01000362.1 GCA_002360295.1 Planococcaceae bacterium UBA3370 | reverse complement strand
AAGAGTTTGCTCCATTCTTTCAAAAGTAAAAGGCTTCATAATATAGTCAAATAATCCTAGATGCATCATTTTTCTAATCGTTTGTAAATCATTTGCTGCTGTTACGGTGATAACATCCACGTTTAATTGATTTTGACGAATTGCACTGAGTGTTTCCATTCCATCTAAATCAGGCATGTAAATATCCATTAAAACTAAATCAGGCTGTAACGTTTTTATTTTATCAATACCATCTAAACCATTTCCCGACATGGAAATGATTTCAAAACCCTCAACTCGTTCGATAAATTGGCGATTCACTTCCCTTACCATAGGGTCATCTTCAATTAATAAAACTTTTATTGCATTCATCATGTTCTCCTTACATTTCAAACGTAATCATAAATGTTGTGCCTATTCCTTCCTCGCTCACTACTTCAATTGTGCCTCCGCCTTTATCGACAATTTCTTTAATTAAAAATAATCCGATACCACTATGTAAATTATTTTTTGTTGAAAAACCATTTTTGAATATATTTTGCTGGACCTCTTTCGACATACCTGCCCCATTATCAGAAATCTCAATAGCTAAAATGCCATCCACATCTTCAATTGAAATTAATATTTCTTTTTGTCCCCGATCCATTCCTTGTAGCGCATCAAAAGCATTTTCAATTAAATTACCGAACAATTTAACAAAATCATGATGATCTAGTTGAGGAGGAAAAGTCGTGAGCTTACTTTCCTCATCAATGATGATCTCAATTCCTAACTCTTTCCCCCTTGTCATTTTACTAAGTAATAATCCAGAAATATTTTCATTGGCAATCCGTTCATTTAAAAACTTTGTGACACGATCATGCTGTGTTTGCACTTCTGATAAATAATCAAGTGCCTGCTTAGAATGACCAAGCTGTAGCAATCCGGCTATTGTATGTAATTTATTTTTATATTCATGCGTTTGGATACGAAGTGCTTGCACAAACGCTTTTACGCCTGTTAACTCTTCCGCTAACTGTTTGAAATCGGTAAGATCTTGGAATACCGCAACAGCTCCTACTGTCTCACCTTTCACTCGAATCGGAATACGGTTACTTAAAATACTATGCTCATTGATATAAAGTTCTTGTGTATAAACCGGTTGTCCACTTTCCACTATTTCAGGTAGACGCGTATCAGGTAACACGTCGTAAATATTTTGCCCAATATAGGCTTTAGGCTTTTTTTCGACTCCTAAAATTTCTGCGGCCTTTTTATTAAAAATGGTAATGTTTAAATGATTATCCACTGCAATAATCCCATCATGCATCGCGTTAAATGTTTCATTCCGTTCTACATACAGCTGGGCAATTTCATGTGGCTCTAACCCAAATAATTGACGTTTAATATGTCGTCCTAAAGTGTGGGCCCCCCATAAGCAAACTAGGAGCGACAATCCCATAGACAACAAAATTTCTGATATATATTGATGTATCAATTCCCAAAAACTTGGTAATATGTATCCTGTCACAACAACCCCTATTTGCTCTTTATCCTCATTGATTATCGGTACAAATGCTCGAATCATTGTGCCGACTTCTCCTTCTGCTTTGGATGTATAGTAATGCTCACCAAAAGCTGGATAAATATCTGTTGATTGACTTGGCTTGCCAATCTCTTTCGACGATGGATGTGAAAGCTTAATTCGATCCATATTCATTACAACAATGTATTCAGCCTTATTTATCACCCGTATTTCTTCTACGATCTTATTCATTTCGCTAGAAGCGTACTCAATATCTTCATTTTGAACAAGTTCCTGTAAATCAGGTAAATTAGAAATTGTTCGTGCTACAAGCATGGCAGTTTGACCAATCGCTTTTTCCTGGTCTTTCAGCAAATTACTTAGTAGAATTATGCCTCCAGCGAAAAAAGAGAAGGCAAGTATTGAAAAGGTTAACAGCATAATTTTGCTATTCATTGATAACTTTTTTATTTTCATACTTCTTGCGCTCATTTCTTATATAATAGATTTAAACATATTTTTTGAAAATTGGTGATATATTTGCGTAATTTTATTATCGGTGCTTGTTTATCCTTCATTATCATAATCATCTTAATTGGGTATCGTCAAAATTTATTTCAATCTGAATCACTGCCAATCGATGATGAACAAGTTGGATTGAAGGATCAAATTGTGATTCATTTTAGTCATGTAGTAGCAGAAAATACACCAAAAGGACTTGCCGCAAGTCGTTTTGCTGAGCTTGTTCATGAAAAGAGTAAAGGGAAAATAATCGTTTACGTTCATCCAAATGGTGTTTTATTTAATGATTACAATGAAGTAGAAGCTCTGCAAAATGGCGATGTTCAAATGATAGCGCCAGCTATATCGAATATGACTTCCATCCTGTCTTCCTGGCAAATATTTGACTTGCCATTCCTTTTTAAGGATGCTGCACAATTACATGCTGCTTTGTCAGGTGAATTAAGTAATACATTATTACAGGAACTTGATTCTATACATATAAAAGGACTTACATTTTGGCAAAACGGCTTTAAACAAATTGCATCGAATACCCCTATTGTTTCGATGGAAGATTTTAATGGGTTGCGTATTCGCATGATGGCAAGCAAAGTTTTAAAAGACCAATATAGTTTGTTACAGGCAGTACCAGTGACTACTCCTTTTACTGAAATATATAGTGAGCTACAATCGGATGATATTGCAGCTCAGGAAAACACAATTTCAAACATCTATTCTAAAGGCTATTATGAAACAAATTCACAGATCACATTATCCAATCATGGTATTTTGGCCTATGCCGTTATGATCAACGAAACATTCTGGGAGCAATTAGATGCTGAAATGCAGCAAGTAATCATCGATTCATTAGCTGAAATTTCAACATGGCAATATAACTCTTCTATTCGGTTAAACGAAGAAAACTTGCAAAACCTAGAAAATAATCCGAATGTTTCTCTACACAAAATGAATGAAAAAGAACTGGAAAAATGGGAGCAAACTGTACGCCCTATTTATGATAAATATACGAATACTCACAAGAAATATATCAAACTATTAAATAGTGATTTAAAAGGACAATAAATGAACAAAAAGAACAAAAAGAGAGAATCAAGTTAATTTGATTGTCTTTTTCTTTTGTTATATAACAAA
>DEQI01000169.1:1069-3453 GCA_002360295.1 Planococcaceae bacterium UBA3370 | reverse complement strand
GATAAACTCACAATAGGCGATGTTTCAGTCATACCGTAGCCGACGATAAATGGAATGCCAAGTTTTTGTTCGAATGCACGAATTAACCCTTTTGGTGAAGCCGAGCCACCACATACAACAGCACGTAAAGATGATAGGTCGCGTGGATTTTTCTCTTGCTCCTGCAACATACCTAACCAAATAGTTGGAACACCAGCAGTAGATGTTACTTTTTCTTGTTCAATTAAGTCGAGTAATAAAGCCGGGGTAAACATAGGACCAGGGAGGACTTGTGTCATGCCAAAATTGACAGCGGCAAAAGGCATTCCCCATGCGTTGACATGGAACATCGGCACGACAGGCATAATTATATCCTTTTCACAAAGTCCGAGTGTATCTGCTAAACCAAGCGTAATACTGTGCAGTACTAAACTACGGTGTGTGTAAACGACCCCTTTTGGCATACCCGTCGTTGCACTTGTGTAACACATACCAGCCGGTGTATTTTCATCTAAATCCTCTTGGAACTCGAAATCCTCTGATGCATCTGCTAACAGCTGTTCATATGAATAGACGTTTTCAAAGCTAGACTCAGGTACATTGAAATCATCTTGCATCACAATAATGTGTTTGACAGTTTTTAAGTATGGAATTGCTTTTTCGAATAGTGGAAATAAATCGCCATCGATTAAAATAATCTCATCTTCAGCATGGTTAATAACATAAATAATATGTTCCGGTGCGAGTCGAATATTGATCATATGAAGAATTGCACCAGCACATGGAACAGCAAAGTAAGCTTCTAAATGTCTGTGGTGATTCCAAGCAAACGAACCAACCTTTGTACCGTGTTTCATCCCAAGCTTTGTTAATGCATCGGCTAGTTTTCGTGTACGTTTTACATAATCCTTGTAGGGGATGCGATGCGTCATTGTCGGACTTGTTCTGGAAATAATTTGTTTTTCCGGATAGTAACGCTCAGCGCGCTTTAAAAAACTTGTTAATAATAACGGTGTATCCATCATAAAGACCAGCTCCTTTTGCAAATGAGAGTTTTCAAATGACAATACGGCGGACAATAGGTTACACTAGTTTGAAATAATCAACTCCTTACATTATTGGTAAATATTATACATAAAGTAGAGGGAATAAGCGATATGAAGTTACTGTTATTTGGCAGTTTACTAGAATCCTATATATCGAAAGAATAGGCGAATCTGTATATAATATATATATTCAATAAAAAGGGGTGGTAGAATGCAATTGCAAAGTACAAAAACATTAGCAAACGGAATTGAAATGCCTTTATTAGGACTGGGTGTTTACAAAATGACTAATCATGAGGAGACAATCCAAGCCATAACAAAGGCCCTTCAAGTGGGGTATCGTGCAGTTGATACAGCAGCACTTTACGATAATGAGATAGAAGTAGGTGAAGCGATTCGTTATTCGGGGATTTCTCGGAAAGATATTTTTGTTACAACAAAAGTATGGAATGCTGATCAAGGGTATGACAATACACTTCGAGCATTTGAAAGTTCTCTTGAAAAGCTTGGCATGGATTATGTGGACTTATATTTAACACATTGGCCAGTGGAGGATAAATTTACCGAGACGTACCGAGCAATAGAGCGACTATATGAAGAGAAATTGATTCGTGTACCAGGGGTATCTAATCATCATCAGCAGCATTTAGAAAAGCTATTATTAAAAGCGAATATTGCACCTGCCATTAATCAAATTGAACTTCACCCATATTTATCTCAAGAGAGTTTACGTGCTTATTGCGCTGAGCATCAAATTGCTGTAACAGCCTGGTCACCATTAGGACGAGGTGGCGTACTTGAAGATCAAGTCGTACAAGGAATTGGAGCACATTATGGTAAAACTGCTGCACAAGTTGTTTTAAGATGGCATTTGCAACATGGTATTATTGCTATACCAAAATCCGTTACACCTCATCGAATCGAAGAAAATGCGCAAATTTTTGATTTTGAGCTTACTGCTGAGCATATGCAAGCGTTAGATGCACTTAATCAAAATAAGCGCTTTGGGCAAAATCCAGATCATTTTCATTTTGACTTTTAAATAAATGGAGGAATATACAATGACAATTTCTAAAACGATTACATTAGCAAATGGTGTTGAAATGCCAAGAATCGGGTACGGAGTATTTCGTATGAAGGAACATGAAGTGGCGTTTAATGGTGTAACAGAAGCCTTAAAAGCGGGCTACCGTGCCATTGACACGGCTGCTATCTATGAAAATGAGGAAGCCGTTGGGGAAGCAATTAAAGCTTCTGGTATTGCGCGTGAGGAACTATTTATTACGACAAAAGTGTGGAATACGGATCAAGGCTTTGATAATACGTTACGTGCTTTTGAAACATCATTAAAAAAATTAG
>DEQI01000169.1:0-881 GCA_002360295.1 Planococcaceae bacterium UBA3370 | reverse complement strand
ATGCTTTGCGTGCGTTTTGTGCTGACAATCAAATCGCGGTAACAGCATGGGCTCCACTTGGTACAGGTATTGTCTTTACTCATCCGGTTGTGAAAAATTTAGCAGCGAAGTATAGTAAAACACCAGCTCAAATTGTGTTGCGTTGGCATTTAGAAATCGGAAACATTGCTATTCCTAAATCAGTTACAGTAGAACGTATAGCTGAAAATTTAGATGTCTTTGATTTTTCTTTAGCTCAAGATGAAGTAGCTGCTATTACAGCTTTAAATACGTTCCATCGTACAGCTTCTGACCCAGATAATTTTGACTTCTAAAAAATAGCCAAACTAGAGTTAATATATGTTAAAATAATAGCGTATTTAATTTAAGGGAGGCTTTTCCATGGCAAAATTATCACATAAGGATGCTAAAATTGCACCAGAGCGATTAGAAGAAGCATTAGTCATGCGTGATCGTTTAATTATTGAGTTATTAGTGAAAGTGCTTGATGAGAAATTAGTTATTGAACGTCCAGTATTACGTGAACGTTTAGAAAACTTAGTACAATTATCTGATAATGATGATGAATTAAAAGAAACATTGTTCGCTTTAATTAACAAGCTATAACATTTAAAAAGACAATCGGTCATGCATCGATTGTCTTTTTTTTTCGTTTGAGAGCCTGCAAGCAGCTGTCGGGGATAAAAGGGCGCTTCCGCATTTCAGTTCTCAAATGCTAGCTTGACTCCGAAACCAATTAATACTGCACCAGTTATGCCTTCCATCGCTTTTTGAGTTGGAGGTTTATTCATAATTAGGCGAATTTGATGGAGCAGGAAAATATAAAATACAAACCAAATGGCTGTTAGTGCTGTATATGTTAGCCCCATTGTAATAAAGGG
>DEQI01000114.1:1536-5702 GCA_002360295.1 Planococcaceae bacterium UBA3370 | reverse complement strand
TTTCCCGGTGCTTGCGTTCTCTCTCCTCTGGTGCGTTCGGTTTCCTTGGGCTTGGGTTCGCTTTCTCCACCGTTGCGTTCGGTTTCCACGGGCTTGCGTTCGCTTTCCCAGGCCTTGTGTACGATTTCCCGAAGCTTGCGTGCACTTTCCCCGGGTTTCCGTTCAATTACCAATGTTAACTCAAAAACAAAAGATGCCCAGAAAGTTTTTCCCTTTCCAGACATCCCCATCATTCCTTGATTATTATCTATTTAGAAGCATTGCTCCTGCAGTGGCCCCAAAACTCCCGTTTCAAAAACCATTTTCAAATAGCCTTTTATTTAATAAGCAGTAGGCACTGTGACAACGACTTTAAATAAATCGCCATCTACTTCAATTTTCATTCTTGCCCCGTGTAAATCGACAATAGATTGTGCAATTGCTAAGCCTAAACCAGAGCCCTCTGTATGACGAGAAGTGTCTGCTCGTTTAAAACGTTCAGTTAATTCATCCACATTTTCAGTAAGCTCATACTTTGCAATATTTTTTACGCTAAACTCCGCCTCAGTACCTGATTGTTTTAAGGTTACATAAACACGAGTACCTGCAAGTGAATATTTACGCGCATTGACAATAATATTATCAATGACACGCCACCATTTTTGACCATCTACGTAAGCAAAAATAGGTTGGTCTTCAATATTCACACGTAAATCTAAATTTTGAGCGGCAAAATCATCTTCATGCTCTCCAACTGCTTGCTGTAATAGCTGTGCTAAATCTACTCGTTGCTTCATCAGCTCTACATTGCCACTTGCCATTTTTGATACATCAAATAAATCTTCAATTAACGTTTTTAGTCGCGCTGATTTTTTATCAAGAATATTTATATATTTCAAGCGCTCTTGTTCGTCTAAATCAGGATTTTTCAGTAAATCTGTATACGTAATAATCGATGTAAGAGGCGTTCTTAAATCATGGCTAACATTCGTAATCAGTTCCGTTTTTAAACGCTCACTTTTCGCCTGCTCGCTCATTGACTTGCGTACACCTTCACGGAGTTCATTTAAATTTTTTGCGTGATCGGCAATCGGTGACTTTCCTTTCACGACAACATCACTCGTTAAACGTCCTTCTGCCATCTCCTTCGTCTGTTTCATTACACGGTTTAGGTAGCCCATGCGACGAAGGAACACGTACAATGTCGGAATTAACACAAAGATAAAGAGTGGAATGTACACAAGTAATAATTCAGGCGCTATCAACACACCAGTAAAGCCTACCCCTGCAAGGAAAAAGACAATAAGCATGGCTAATGTTTGTACACCAATCGAACGATTTAAAAAGACCTCTTGCCCTGCATGCCAAATGCGTAATGACACAGATTTTTTCCATTTCTCTATATCCCGAATATCCTGTAGAAGCCATATTGTACTTGTTATAAATGCGGCTAATAGGACTGCTGTCAAAGCAAACTCAATGATTAACTCCAACAAATATGAATAATTAAAGTACTCAAATCTAAAATGAGAGAAACTAGAAACCGAATATCCTAATCCATCTAACAATGATATTAGTAATACTACTGCAAATATCCATATCCCGATCAAGATATCAACCGGCATTTTATTAAAATACGGTCTCGCTTGTGGGAATAAATTTGCAAACTGCTCACGACTTGGCTTCATTACAGTAAGAAGTAATATAAGTGTAAGTATTCCTGTGCCCCACACAATATAATGAATGGTTTTGGCTATTGTAAACGCTTCGTATTCTTGCTTGAAGTTGACATTTTTTAATACTGATTTTGGTACTGTCACAGTCCCTGTATAGCGCTGCTCGTCCAACGAAATTTGCATCTCACGATTTAATATTGCCTCACTATCATTTAAATAACTATCTAAATTAATATATACATCTTGAATGGATCTTAAATAGGATCCTTCTGTATGTTTTTTTGTGAAAATAGCTGTTTCATTTACATCGTTTCCAGAAACGACCTCGTTTGTTTCTGCATTTACTAATTTATAAGCAAAATAATTATAGTTTGATAAAAATTCATTTTTACTACGAACAAAGTCTTTTGCATAGGCATCAATCATTTGTTCTTTTACTGCACGGATTTTTTGTGCCACATGCTCATCATCTGTGAAGTTTTTCTTTACTGCGGCAATTTTTCTATCGCGCTCTTCCTTAAGAACCGCCCTCACATCTTCATCAAGTGTTTGATCATCTAACCGTCCTTCATATTGCCATACTATATTTTGAACTTGATCCTCTAGTGAACCATAATAATTTTTATAATAGTCAATCTCCTCATTCGTCACTTGGATTGACTCTTTTGCTTTCTCTGCATCAAAGTCTGTTAGAACATAACGACTAAGCCCATCGTAAAACTCGTCTAGCCGATAACTAAATTCATCCGATGTAAAATACGTTTTCCCAATGATATTAGAACCTTGCTTTAAAAAAGTTGACCCTGCAAAAGCCGTCCAGAAAATAAGAAAAAGTATGAGGATTGTTTTACTATTCTTCATCGTGTATCCTCCTAAAATAACTTTCTTAATAATTGAAGCGTGTCGTTAAAGTCGCCTCGCATTTCCCATAAATAGGTCCCGATAGTCCATACACCGATTACACTCGCTACTGCGCTTATTATGGTGAAAAAAATGGCTAACCTACTTTTCCATTTTGTAGCCAAGTCCCCACACAACCTTTAAATAACGTGGATTTTTTGGATCGGCTTCGATTTTTTCACGAATTTTACGTATATGTACGGCGACGATATTTTCTGCGTTGTATGCTTCTTCATTCCACACCATCTCGTAAATTTCACGAATCGAAAAAACACGACCCGGATTTTTCAACAGTAACTCCGTTATTTTATATTCAATCGGTGTAAGTTTAATTGGCTCCCCATCTACTAATAATTGACGTCCTGCTGTATCAAGCTCCAGCCCTTCAACCTTAGCATGTTCTTGAAATGTACCAAGTTCTACATATCTACGTAGCTGACTTTTCACACGTGCCATTAACTCTAACGGATGGAAAGGCTTTGTAATGTAATCATCCGCTCCAATGGAAAGTCCGTGAATTTTATCTGTATCTTCAGCCTTGGCACTTAGCATAATAATCGGGATATTACGCTCAGCGCGAATTTTAAATGTTGCCGTTATGCCGTCCATGTTTGGCATCATAATATCTAAAATAATTAAGTGGATTTCGTGCCGCGATAACTTTTCTAGCGCTTCCACTCCGTCAGCTGCTTTCACAACTTCATAACCATCGTTTTTTAAATAAATTTCAATACCGTCGCGAATATCCTGATCGTCGTCCACTACTAAAACGGTCAATTTCGTCACACTTTTTCACCTCACTGCTTTTTCTTATACATTTATCATAAAACATAAAAATGAACTTTCTCTCATGGTAATTCTGAAGAAATTCTTAACTTTTATCGCATATTAAAGACCCCAACTAATGAATGATTCACTTTATCGTATCATATCTCATTTTCACTATTCTCAAAGTTTCCTCATTGTGTGCGTCTGTGGCACCTATTATAATAAGTACTAAAAGAATTTAGGAGGTCTTGCTATGTACAAATCCGTGGCGCAAACGGCATATGATTTAAATATGCCAGAAGAACAGGTGATGCGTTATATTTATGCTGGACGCATTAAGGCAGTCCATGACGGAGAACAGTTTTTAGTAAATAGCGGACAGTTCGTTACCTATCATGAACAAATTGAACGTATAAAAGAAGAAATCGAAATATGGCGAAATACACCTATTCCTGATGATATTGATGTAAAAGATGAGGATTAATATATAATTTGTCCTGTCATTTACTTTTAAAAATTACGTGAGTGCGCTACAGAAATTCTGTCCATACTAAGGTTGAATCGAAAGGACGTGGTAGCCATTCTCACTGATAAGCAAATAACAAAGTTAAAAAACATGTTAATCGAACAAAAAGCCCCCTTACAACGTGTCGTAGAAGATAATGAGTTTTTAGACAGCGGCAGCTTACGTGACTCGACAGATGAGTTATCTACTATTGATAATCATCCTGCTGATTTAGCGACTGAGTTATTTGAGCGCGAAAAAGACATGGCTTTAAAGGCTCATAATGATGATGAGTTGGACCAAGTGAATTTAGCACTTCAAGCGATAGAAGATGGTAC
>DEQI01000114.1:944-1435 GCA_002360295.1 Planococcaceae bacterium UBA3370 | reverse complement strand
AAATATGTACCTTCTGATCGACCTGTAGAAGAACAAGTTCTTTATTCAGCAGAGGATAACTCCTTTGCGAGTCGAGACTTGAAGGACGGCATTTTAGATTATGAAGACTCGTTCCAAGTTGTCGCACAATACGGTACCTCCGAAACACCTTCCGATTTTGAAGGTGACTTTGATGATTACAACGAGCTGTATGATGATCCAGAAGAAATCGGGGTTGATGAGGAAGTAGAGGCATTAAATATTTCAGAAATCGACCAATTGTCGGGGCAACTTTCGAGGCTAGAGGCAGAGGAAGCAAGAAAATACGACTACTTAGAGGAATAATGAATAACGCTTAGCCTTTCAATCTTTTATCGGCTCATTCTTTGACTAGCTTTTCCTGAACTAATCTACTCGTTTCCCAAGCATTGAATACAAAACAAAAAACGAAGGGGGTGTCCAGAAAGCGAAAACTTTCCACATACCTCCTTCATCCACACTTAGTATACATA
>DEQI01000114.1:0-763 GCA_002360295.1 Planococcaceae bacterium UBA3370 | reverse complement strand
AGAGCCGATGCAATTTCTTTATTATTATAGCCAGCAATAATTAACTGTGCTAAGTCTTTCTCTCTTTCGGTTAGTTGTAGCTTACTAATACCCTCATTTTTTTTAAACGATACTTCAGATAATTTATTGACTAACTTTGCCGCAACAGCAGAAGGTAAAACGAATTGTCCATTAATCGTATCCCGAATTGCCATAAGCATCTTATCTGTGTCCATATCTTTCAATAAATACCCACTTGCTCCATTTGCCATCCCCTCAATAATATAATGATCCTCAAGAAATGTTGAAAGAATCAAAATAAACGTATCTGGAAACTGTTGTTTTATCGCTTTTAATGCTGTAAGACCATCCATAATAGGCATTTGAATATCCATCATGACTAATGTAGGACGATGCAATTTAGTAAGTGCACAAGCCTCTTCACCATTGCTAGCTAGTCCGACGATTTCCATATCATCCTCTAAATCTAGTATCGTTTTTAACCCTTCACGTATTAACATCTGATCATCTGCAATGACAATCGAAATCATTAGTGCAGCTCACCTACCATTCCTTGTGATATATATGGTAATTCAAATCTTACTAAACAGCCTTTATTCTTTTCTGAATGCAAATGAAATACTCCTTTTAGCTGCTGTACACGCTCTTGCATCATTTTCAAGCCAAAGCCCATTTTTATATCTTCTATCCCTACCCCATTATCGATTAACATAAACTGAACAGAAAAACCGTCATCCTTTAAGCTAAAATGAAATTCAGTACT
>DEQI01000066.1 GCA_002360295.1 Planococcaceae bacterium UBA3370 | reverse complement strand
AACTGTAATAGTTTTGGCACTTCTTATGCACTACGGCTTAAAGAAGCTGGTTGGCATGTCGATGCTGTTGATTTCCGTTACGGCTAGGACACTTTCCTGGAGGTGTCAGCTGAGCATTTGTCCATTTAGAGTAGTGCTTATAGTCATCATAATACTAAATCTAACAATTCACTGAATTGATCTATCACAAAGTGTGCCTTTTTTAATTCTTCTTCTTGTGCAAAATCAAAACGTACGCCAATGGATGTTAACTCGTTATCTACTGCCGCTTTAATGTCTGATGAACGGTCACCTACTAGAAAACCATTTTTAATGCCATTTTCCCTCTTTACTAAATGGACAAGTTCGGATTTATGTCCAGATGGAATTAAATCAATACTATATACATTTTTTATAAACCGATCTAATTGATACTTTTCGATAATAGCCTGTA
This sequence comes from Planococcaceae bacterium UBA3370, assembly GCA_002360295.1. Lineage (GTDB taxonomy): Bacteria > Bacillota > Bacilli > Bacillales_A > Planococcaceae > Metasolibacillus. Next base: position 2,116 of record DEQI01000066.1, on the reverse strand, counting down.
AATAAGGCGTTTGTCCGTTGCTAGCTATGTAGAGAGGGTATTTTTGTGAAAGAAGAGCTAATGTATTTTCTACTCCCTCATATAAAGCGCCTCTCCCTATTCTTATTTGTTGTACGAGTTCATCGTGGAATAAGAGATTGCTGTTATGACGCACTTCAATGGTATGTTCAGGACATAATGTTTCCCATACAACAGGTAGTGGTACCCCCATAATTTCGCGATATTGCTCAATAGGTGTTTGTCCATTCCATAAATTTTCCTTACGTAATTTTTCAAATGTAGCTTCAAGAGCAGGTTCTAATATCAAATTCGTCTGAAAAAGTGTCCCATCCATATCAAAAATAATCGCAGTAGTCATTAATATCTCCATCCTCAATATTTTATTAGTAAAAAATACTTTTCTATCCGTTATAAAAAACTTTTTTATAACTTCTTTGTAAAACAAATAATCCGATTTGCCTCACTAAAACCTAATTTAAGATGCATCGCCAGGCTTTCATTATTTTCCAATTCACAGTCACTAGCAAACTCCAGACAGCCTTTGTTCCTTGCCCAACTTTCACAAGCACTTACTAATTTTTTGGCAACTCCTTGTTGTCGATTTGCTTCTTTTACGTAAAGTCCTTCTAAATAGCCTACTGGACTAGTACCTGTTCCTTCAACATAATCATATCGCAATTGACATTGTGCAAATCCAATTGCTTCACTATTATGGAAAGCTAAAAATAGTCCTGCATCTGGTTGTTGAATCAGGTCTTTCATTTCTTGCACAAATTCTTCTAATGTGAGTTCAGGCCATAGCAATAGTGCAAGTTGTGCAGCATCTATGGATTCCTTTAATGTCGCTTCTCTGATCATCAAAAACGCTCCTCTTCATTATAGATAGTGTTTATTCGTAGGTATAGATTTTAATTATATCTAATAATGGGATTGTTTAGGTAACGAAAAACCATGTAAAACGTCTTATTCCTATAGAGGGAGGGTTCGTTTTGAAAATATATATCGTATGTACAACACTTTTATTAGGAAGTCTATTGCTCTTTGGATGTTCTAATGTAACAATTCTAAAAGAACTCAACACCTTAGAATTTTCTCAAGTTACTACTATTGGTAATCCTACTGCACAAGAAATTTTAGAATTAAATTCTGAAGCAGATATTTTTCAATGGGATGGTATTATCTTGGAGACGAATATTGATTGGGTTAATGAACTGGTCTTAACAGAAGGTGATTTAATGGGTGTAATTGAATTTAACAGCACCACCCCAGTAAATTTTAAAGATGGTACCGCAAATATTTTACCGATTGGTACTGAAATATATGGAGATAAAGAAATGGAAGTAGCCGTTTTATAATATTTGTTTAATGAACGCACCCGTTCGTTCAATATGAATTTATAATGATTGAGGACTATAAGACAGACAAATCGATAAATTCTAATTTCATTTCTGCTTCTGCTTTTGAACGATAAACGGTAATTTTATCATAGGGTTTCAAGTTGTCTTGCCACGCTCCTATATTACTTAAAAAATCTTCTCCGTTTTCTGAAATTATCAAGCACTCTAAATCTCTATTGATATAACAAATTGGTGCGTCACTATCCAAATCACATTGTTGACCAACAGTTCCGATAGATCCACCTTTGCTATCTTTTGCCATAATATCTACATATGGAACCGTATAAAATTCAAAATGTGGAATATCATCGTCAAAGATAAATTGAATATCATAATCGTTAGCATATTTTTGATACTCCTCATTTTTATGACAAACACTCGTAGAATAAATTGTTGTACCTGCTGGTATAACCTCAGCATCTTTTATATTCACAATTATTGCACCAGGTAATTCTTTTCTATCTAGATAAACTTTTCGCATCTCAGCCTCCGTTTAATTTTACTTTAAATTAAGTTGCTCAATACTTTTGTGATTTCTTATTGAACTAACCTGCCCCGTTGAAGGATAAACAAATCAGGTGAAAGTAGCGTATCCAAATTATATTGAATAGGCTACTTTTTTTGAATAACAATTGAAATAATTACCATTAACAACTGTATTATGGATCATCACCATAACTTGGGGTTGGTTTCCGTTGCGCCAGATGAGCCGCTTCACT
>DEQI01000187.1 GCA_002360295.1 Planococcaceae bacterium UBA3370 | reverse complement strand
CTATCCGGATGCTCACGCGAAGGAATAGTACTCATATAAGCAGGTTTATCAATAACAAGTAAAGCATCATCTTCATAAACAATCGTTAGGTGACCGAATTGAGGGACAAGCCCTTCACTCACCTCTTCAGCAGGAAAAATGATTTTTACTCGATCACCTGGCATTAGTTTATAACGAACATTTTGTTCGATATCGTTGACAAAAATACCGCCACCGTTAAATTTGATTGATGTGAGCGCCCGCTTCGATATCCCCCACTTCGCAATCGCCTCACGCAGTAGCATTTCTTCAGTTGCAACAAATTGCATTGTAAATCTATTTGTCATATTTCCCCCGTATTAGTCATTAGAAACGAACGAATCGTGTACTCTTTCCCAAAACGGAAATGGTCGAAACCTTGCAAATCGGACACGTTCATTCGCAACATTGAAAGTAATAGACTTAACATCGGATTCAGTTAATTGGATATGATCTATCGTCATATTAAACTGTTGTTCATTCACTGGTTTTAATACACAGTTATGATGTGCAGGTAACACAAGAGATGAGCCGACCGTTCTGAACACACGATTATTAATAGAGGCCATTTCAGTTAATTGAAATGCATGTAATGTCGGGTGAATAATGGCCCCACCTAATGCTTTATTATAGGCTGTACTACCTGATGGTGTTGATACACACAGTCCATCTCCACGAAAACGTTCGAAATGATTACCGTTTAGCTCTACATCCATAACTAGTGTGACATCCGGTGATTTAATTGTCGCCTCATTTAAAGCTAAATATGAACTTGACTCCGAATGATGACGATGTACTTGTACTTCAAGCAACGGATATTCTACAACATTGAATTCCTTTTTCGCAATTGATAATACTAGTTTTTCAAGCTCAGAAGGCTTCCAATCTGCATAAAATCCTAAATGACCAGTATGAATTCCAACAAACGCAACTTGATTTAACCGGTGTGAATAACGGTGAAACGCATGTAAAAGTGTTCCATCCCCACCGATTGATAGGACAATATCTGGCTCTACTTCATCATATTGCAGTCCAAAATCGAGCAAATATGTTTTAGCGAGATCCATCAGCTCATTCGATTGGGAATCTCGGCGTGATTGAATTGAAAACTTCACTATTTTTCCCGCTCCTTGTCCTTTGTTGTGTGTAATGCTGGATTGGTAGCTTCTTTAAATTCACTAAAATAAGCTTGCGCCTCTTGGATTTCACTGCGAATAAGCGACATTTCTTCATCTAACCGAAAAGCGGCTTCTGCAGCACTTTGCAGACGATTTTTTATTTCCTCTGGAAAATCGCCTTTATATTTATAGTTTAAGGAGTGTTCAATCGATGCCCAAAAATTCATCGCTAGCGTGCGAATTTGGATTTCTGCTAGAACAATTTTTCTCCCTTGAATCGTTTCTACTGGATACTCGACAATCATATGATGTGAACGATATCCACTTGGCTTACTATGCGTAATATAATCACGTTCTTCAATCACTTTCATATCTTTTCTTTGACGGATAAGTTGTGTCACGGTTGAAATATCATCCACAAATTGGCACATAATACGCAAGCCAGCTATATCTTGAAGTTCTGTTGCTAATTCGTCTTTCGGTTCAAATGGTATTCCTTTTTCAAGTGATTTATCGTAAATACTAGCTAATGGCTTTACTCTGCCAGTAACAAATTCAATAGGGGAATTTGTGTTGACAATCCCAAACTGTGATCGCATCCCCTTTAACTTTATTTTTAATTCATCAACAGCTTGTTTATACGGACCTAAAAAAACTTCCCATTGTCCCATGTTGAAAACCTCCCACCATGAAATAGTACGTACACCTATTTCAACAACACACTACTATTTATAATTTAACTATTAAGAAAAGCGGATCCCCCTGCTAAGCCCTGAGAATTGATAAACTGAAGGACCTCAGGCGGGCTGGGCGCAGAAGCTAGACACATTTGAAAAGCGCAGGCGCCCCGTTTAGCCCCGACAAGCGCTGGAAGGCCCGTATTGAAAGCATCTTCCAAGCTTTCGATTAAGGGACTGAAGCGACCTAGAGGGGCTGGGCGCCGGAGCTAGACACTGCTAAAACTCCTGAACTTTCTTAACTATTAAGAATAACGGTAAAACTATCTTCTACTGCTTGTACAAACTCTTCTCCATAATTATCATTCCCCTGTATGTTCCATATCAACGCTTCCAATTCTTCATAAAAATTTGTAAGCTCAAGTTGAGGGGATAAATAGGGATCTCGTCCAGTTTGAAGTACTTGAACAAGCCCTGACCAAACTGCTTTTGGAAAACTTAAATAACTATACTGTCCGGCTTCCTCCACAATATAAATAAAAGCTTCGTTATCTGAATCGGCTAGTAGCTGACCAGCAGGTTGAAGTTGCAAAGTTGACTCGGTATTATTTAGACTAAAGTAAATATCATTTTGTATTTCTTCAGCATGTTGAATTACATAAATATTACGCACGAGATTATTCTCTCCTCCAAATCATTCTGTACATATTTTAACATACAGTATAGATTGATGCAGTGTGGTTTTTCCTTCACTTACAACACAATAATTTTTAAATAATTATTCGTATAGAATGAGCTCATTTCATAAAGAATTACTTTGTGAAAGCAATATTTTATCTAAGAGGTGTATCCTCCCTATCAGAACAACAGAAAAGAGACATCACATCCAGTGAAAACTAATAAAACCTAGGTACCCGGAAATAGTAAAGCCTGAAAGAAGAAATGTCTAGTTAGAACGACAATTCATAAAAATAATGAAATAAAGGACGGAAACTAATGAGCCAGGAAATTGAAATCGAATTTAAGAATATGTTGTCGAAATCGAAATATGACGAACTCCTTACAACGTTCGACATAAAAAAAGAGTCCATCATTCGTCAAGAAAATCACTATTTTGATACAGCTGATTTTCAACTAAAAGCAATAGCTAGTGGGCTAAGAATTCGAATTCTACCACATAAAATAGAATTTACACTAAAGGAACGAACAGCTGACAACCAACATATTGAAACGACTGATTTATTAACTGCCGAAGAGGCAAGCAAAATGCTTCACGAAAACCACATACCTACCGGGGAAGTAAAGGAAAGACTTGTAGAGCTAAATATAGATATAAACAGCCTGACTTTGTTCGGTTCATTAACTACTGACCGTGCAGAAATGATGTATGAGGGTGGATTACTCGTATTCGATCATTCTTTTTATTTGCAGCATGAGGATTATGAGGTAGAATATGAAACAGCAGATGAAATAGTTGGAAAAAACATTTTCCGACAATTTTTACTAAAATACAACATTCCCATTTTACATGCCCCCAAAAAAATTGCTCGTTTTGCAGCTGCACTCGCTGCAAGTCAGCATGAATAAACAAGTACATTTATAATAAAAAATCATTTGAGAGAGTGACTTAAGTATAAGGCATTTGAATGGACAGCCTATCACTTATTAGAAAGGAAGATCAAGATGGATATCCAATCAATAAAAACACTGATGGAAATTCAAGCATTACAAACAATAAGTGGAACGAACACTACTACAACTGATCCATCTGTTTTTTCATCAATGGTAGACGATTTATTACAATCTGAACTAACCGACACTACTACTAATGTTGCTAGTACGCTTAATGATTATAGTTCTGAGTTATCAGCTAACTTATTAGCTTTGACAGCTGTTAACTCCTCTACAAATGTTTTATCGGAATTATTAAATGAAGATCAAAATAGCACTACAATTGATCAATATATAAAGGATTATACTGGACAAACAAGCTATGAAAATGTACTAGCTGGAGCAAGTAAATATAGCGATGCTATTTCAAAAGCAGCCTCTACATATAACGTACCTGAAAAATTAATTGCTGCCATAATGAAGCAAGAATCGAATTTCAACCCAAACGCTGTAAGTACGGCTGGCGCTTCAGGTTTAATGCAGCTTATGCCATCAACTGCAAAATTCCTTGGTATTGATGATCCTTTTAACCCTGAACAAAACATCATGGGAGGAACAAAATACTTACGCCAAATGTTGGATCAATTTGACGATAATATTGAAGTAGCACTAGCTGCTTATAATGCGGGACCAGGTAATGTAAAAAAATACAATGGCATCCCACCTTTTAACGAAACGACAAATTATGTAAAAAAAGTATTGAATTATTTTAACGCCTAATTTTCCTTTTTCTTACGCCTGCTTTTTTTGTAGGCGGTTTGTTTGTGTAAACGACTAGACGTTGTTAGAATATAGCTACCGGTAAAAATACAAAACGAAAGAATACGTATTGTTCTTTCACACTACAAACAGTTAAGACGTATTTTTACAGTTAATAAATGTTTTCAAAGTGAAACTATGTAACTTTTTTATTATGACAATATGTATGCTACTTTTATAGTATATGTGTAATAGTTAGTACAAAGGAGTATCACCTATGAATCGAAAATACACGATTCCTTACGAGGAACTTGGGGCTGAAAAACTTTCTGAACTTATTCATGCTTTTTATGCACGTGTTAAAAAACATCCGTTACTAATTCCGATTTTCCCGGAAGATTTAACGGAAACAGCTCGTAAACAGATCCAATTTCAAACGCAGTATCTAGGTGGTCCAAATCTATTTTCTGAAGAGCATGGTCATCCAATGATGCGTGCTAGACATATGAATTTCAAAATAACACCTGATCGTGCACAGGCATGGCTTGAATGTATGGCAGAAGCAATGGATGAAGTTGGACTAGAAGGAAAGTTTAGAGAAGTCTATTACCAACGACTTGTGTTAACTGCTCATCATATGATCAATTCGCCTAACGGAGATGAGGAGGGATCTGAGTGAACAATATCCAAATGTTACCGAAGCCTACCGCAACATCAACACTCATTAAACCAGTGGAATTATATATTTTCATTGATCCTTTATGCCCGGAAACCTTTGCGATGCAATCTATGATTCGTAAACTACAACTAGAATACGAGCATTATTTTTCTTGGAGATATGTGTTGAGTACGGAACTAGCATCATTAAATTGCTTGAGTAACCGTATAAAAGGCTGTATGTCAGGTGCAGAATTGGATATTACCCATCCTGTTTTACCATCAATTGCGATTAAAGCAGCAGAGTTACAAGGTAAGCGAGCAGGGTTTCGATTTTTATCGAAAATCCAAGAGCATGTAGCATTAAAAACCAAAAATGTCCTATCTCATGCTGCACTACTTCAAATTGCACAAGAAGTACAACTAGATATGAATGAATTTACGATCGATTTCGGTTCAAAGGAAGCAGCACATGCGTTCCAATGTGATTTATATATTAAACGTGAAATGGAAGTCGAAGAAGTACCTAGCATTGTATTTTTCAACGAATGCATTGAAGATGAAGGGTTAAAAGTAAGTGGTGTTTATTCATACGAAGTGTATAAACATATTTTACAAGAAATGATTGAAGAACAATTAATCCGTCAGCCATTACCGACTATTGATGAGTTATTCGATCGCTTTAACATTTTAACGACTGCTGAAGTAGCGGAAATATATCAAATAAATGAACAAGCTGCTGAGCGTGAATTAAAAAAACGTATGCTTCAGCAAAAAGTAGAGCGTATTATGAACGATAACATTACGCTTTGGAAGCTGAAATAAAATGAATTTTCAATTCGTGTAAGGCTCATTCATCCAAAACACTCTAAAATTTCAAGTTCACTCATCTTCTTGAAGTAGAACCTTACTGCCCTTTAATCTGCGATAATTATTTGGAGAGTCTCCTAACAAGGAGGCTCTTTTTATTACGTTTCAAGATACTATTTGTATCTGTCTTGTCATACTTCAAAATGGTTTCCACTGACTCCTTGCTATTTAGAGAGAATATTATGACTCATTTATCCAACCTCTTCTGCAATTTTTTGCACATACAAAAGAGGCATCCTATTCTCGACAAATAGGATGCCTCTTTTTCACAAAGGGGATGGGAGAAATGTTCACGTTCAAACAAAGGGGTGTATGTTTGTTATGTGATTTATTTCACGTATATAAATCTATCATGGAATAATAATTGTTGCAACGCCCTTACGCTTTTTTCACAAAATCGTCACATAGTAAGCGTTTGCAATATTATTATTTCCCATAAATTTAGATTTTATACACAAAGTGAATGAATCATTGCTATATCAGCTATTATAGCTATGCAAAATTTAGCTTAGATAGTTATAAAAAGGTACGAGCAATTATTCCTCTTATTTAAATAGAATTTCAACTATCGTCTCCATTTCACAAAGTCGACTAATATTAGTATATTTTCGTTATGACAAGAAAAACATTTGATAAAAATACACAAGCTCTTCTTTTACAGCAACTGCTATGCTAACTCTCAAACGAAATCTTTGAGGTACTGGTTATTGGAGCTAGACAAGGCTCGAACGCATGAAACATACTTCTTTATTTTGTAAAATAAAAAAGCTACAGGAACCCCTATAGCTTTTTTCCTACTAATTATTTAACAATAATTTTTCTAATTCATTGAGCTTTTCTTCAAACACTTTACATGCTTCTGCAATCGGTGCTGGAGATTCCATATCCACACCAGCCGCTTTTAATACTTCAATTGGGAAGTTAGAGCAGCCTGCCTTTAAGAAGTTGTTAATATAACGATCTACAGCTGGCTGACCTTCTTCTAAAATTTGTTTACTTAATGCAGTTGCAGCAGATTGGCCAGTAGCATATTGGTATACATAGTAGTTATAGTAGAAGTGCGGTATACGTGCCCATTCTAAGCCGATTTCCTCATCTACAACCATTGCATCACCAAAATATTGTTTATTTAAATTGTAATAAACTTCCGTTAACTTTTCTGCAGTTAATGCTTCCCCATTACGATCCATTTCGTGAATAATATGCTCAAACTCCGCAAACATTGTTTGGCGGAATACAGTACCACGGAATCCATCTAACCAGTGATTTAATAAATATATTTTTTGTTGAGGATCTTCTAAAGTATTTAATAAATGATCAAACAATAATTCCTCATTACATGTAGAAGCTACTTCAGCAACAAAAATAGAATAGCTAGCATACGGATATGGTTGGTTTGCTCGAGTATAATAGCTATGCATACTATGACCAAACTCATGAGCTAAAGTGAATAAATTGTCCATATTATTTTGCCAGTTCATTAAAACATATGGATTCGTACCAAATGTACCAGAAGAATAAGCACCGCTACGCTTCCCTTTATTTTCCAACACATCAACCCAACGGCTATCTAACCCTTTTTGAACTGTTTCTTGATATTCTTTCCCAAGTGGTGCAAAGCTTTCAACCATTACCTTTTTGGCTGAATCATATGGCATATCCATTTTTGCTTCTTTCACAAGCGGTGTGAATAAATCATACATATGCAGTTCTTCTAAACCAAGTACTTGTTTACGTAAAGACACATAACGGTGTAACAAATGTAAATTGTCATGAATTGTTGAAATTAATTGATCGTATACTTTTTCTGGAATAAAATTATTGCTCATTGCTGCGTGACGTGCTGATTGATAATTGCGAATTTTTGCATCGGCATTTTGTGCTTTTACATTACCTGATAAAGTCGAAGCAAAGGTATTACGGAATTTACCGTAAGTTTCATACATCGCTTTAAACGCACCCTCACGTACTTCGCGATTATCGCTTTCTAAAAACGAAATATAGGAACCATGTGTTAATGGTACTTCTTCGCCTTCATCATTTTTCACTTTCGGGAATTCAATATCTGCATTATTTAATGCGCTAAATGTTTGACCTGAAGCATTCGATACTTCGGATAGTTGTGCAAGTAGCTCTTCTTTTTCAGCAGATAAAATATGTGGGCGGCCTAAGTTTAATTCTTTTAAGCTTTGCTCGTATAATTTTAATTCATCATTGTCAGCTACATATTTTTCGATTGTCGCTTCATCTAATGCTAAAATTTCAGGTGTAATAAATGAAAGTGCCGCACTTAGTTTTGCACCTAGTGATTTGACACGACTGTCCATCGCCTGGTATTTACTATTTGTTGTATCTTGATCATGCTTCAAGTGGCTATACACATACAATTTACCAAAACGTTGCCCAACTTGATCACTAAATTGCAACGTTTCAAACAGTCCTTTAGCCCCTTCAGCTACTTTCCCTTTGTAACGATCGGCTTGTCCTAACATTGCTTGCACTTCTGCAAATTCTTGCTCCCATGCTTCATCAGTAGCAAAAATAGATGTTAAATCCCAAGTTAACTCTGTAGGTACTTCCTCACGTGTTAATACTTTTTTTGCCATTATAACAGCCTCCTACTTTTTATTCCGAAATGCGAAATTACTCTACTATTTTCTCAATTTCCTTGTAAAAAAGCAATATATTCGCTATACAAATTACTAAATATTTCCTCATCCTCTATTTCGGTATGAATATAGTGTACGCCAATCTTTCTTAAAAATGCTATATATCTCGAAACGGTTTGATGTACTATATTGTCATCCGGCAATTTAATCGACCTCATAAAAGCATGGATTGCTTGATCATTTAATTGAGTCAATTTTAAATTGGTTACATGTAAAAAATGAAATAGGTTTAACTGCCACTCCACACTAAATAATGGAATGGATTCACTCCCAAAAAC
>DEQI01000130.1 GCA_002360295.1 Planococcaceae bacterium UBA3370 | reverse complement strand
TAATCCTTAGGTTCAATTTGAATAGCTTCTCCTTTTGCGTCAGTTGCAGCTACACTAGTTGATTTACTTTCGCTAGATAAAAAGTTTTCTTCAAATCTTTTTGCTTCTTTTGTTAAATCCTCGGGCCTTAATGTTTGGTTGAATTTTAATAACCACCGGATGACATTAGAATTTTTTATGGCTTTCACAATACCTTGGTCAGTGGTATTAACAATCTCCATTAGTGGAGCTAATGCTTTTCCTGGATGATCACCAAAGAAATCATCTTCGTTAAAATCTTTCCTCAAATGAATAACATCACTATAGGGAACCGTCATTGTTTTTCCGTTAGAAAACCAAAACTTTAAGAATATATCGCCTAAAGAACCCTCAACAACTTCTACTGAACTACAAGGCAGTGGATAAATTTCAGTTGCATAGCCGAAATTATCACGTTTAATATAAGCAAATGCATTATTATTCAACTCAAATTGAGTAGCCAGCTTTTCTTGCATAACTTGTCCTGTCATTAATGGATTAGGTTCTTCTAAAATAAACCTCATATATGGGTCAGGATTAATTTTAAACTCGTTTAAATTATCCCTAATATGTTTTGCTATTAATTTGCCTACAGCCTTTGATTTAGGGCGTATACAAGCTCTCACAATATCACTTTGATATACATTTCCATTCCACGCGAAAAATCCACCACCGGTGTCGTTGATCATTTCAAAACGAGTAGTAGTAGATGAAGCGTTCTTTTTACCAAATATTTTTTCGAATAATCCCAATTTCTCACCCCCTTTAGATAATGCTTTGATATTCATTCATCTTTTCTTGAAGGATAACGTATGCATTTAATAAAGCTGCCGTGCCGTCAATCCGCCTACGTTGATTATTTGTTTTGGAAGGCTGTATGTTCAAATTTTTATCTATTTCAATAGCTGTATTAGATAAACACCATTTATCTATTGGATTATTGTTGTAATTGACTAGTTTTGCTTCTAAATCGGCTCCTAGCTTCTTCATAGGTGATGATAAAGTTTTCTTTCCTTGAATGACTGGTATCATTGATTCTTTTCCAAAATGATTTTGCATTTCTTCAACCCAATATTTAGCCGACCAACTATCATATCCAATCCAAGGAATATAAATATCTAAATCAGTTTGAACTTCTACAAACCATTCCGTAACGAATTTTGCGTGTATCGAATTACCTGGAGTTACTCTTAATAGTCCTTTTTCATGCCAAAGATTATATGGAATTTTATCCTCTTTCGACCTTTGTTCAAGTAAATCTTCTGGCAACCAATACATTTGGATAACATAAATGGTAGGATTATTTGGAAGCATAAAAATAACCTTGGCTGCAGTTAAGTCAGTTGTGGAAGATAAGTCCACACCGCCAATTCCATACCTAGGTTTGAGTGTCGCTACATCAAAAGTAGCCTTATTATTCAGTTGTTCAAATGTTAACCATGCTTCAGAAGATGTTTCGCGAACATTGAAGTCTTTGGTTAATAGATTCTTTACCAAAAGGGAATTCGCTTTAGCTTTATTTACTTTCGTTTCAAGCTGATCAACTTTCTTTATGGTTCCTAGTCCTGGATTCGCTTTAGGCCATGCAGCAACGTCTGTCCATTCTTCTCTCTTATCCAATTCATAAATAATCGGCAAAAATCTATCATCTTTATACCCATTTGGATCATCAAGACCATTCAATAACATTTCAGCTTCCTCATATTTCATGTCATAAACAGATTCTCGAATTGTTCCGGCTGTTGTAATCATGAAAATCATGGGCTGTTCCCTTGCGCTTGTTCCATCTACAATAACGTCATATAGATTTTTATCTTTCCAAGCATGGATTTCATCCATCATAGCGCCATGAACATTCAGTCCATCCAGTGTTTCGCTATCAGAACCTAAAGGTTTAAAGCTGCTATCATTAAAATCTGCTCTTAATTCACTTACAAGTGGCTTAATCCGTTTTCGTAGTGCTGGAGATTTATTCACCATTCTTTTAGCATCCATCCACACTAACTTTGCTTGGTCCTTTTTAGTGGCAACTGCATAAATTTCCGCTCCTGGTTCACCATCAGCAACTTGCAAATATAAACCAATTCCAGAAGCTATTGTGGACTTACCATTTTTTCGGGCCACAATTAAAAGCACTTCACGATATTTGCGAGTGCCATCAATTTTATGAGTAAAACCAAATGATGCAGCAATAAATGCTTTTTGCCACAACTCTAACTCAATCGGTTTACCTCCCCATTTCCCTTTCGAATGTTTGCAATAATTCTCGATGAATTCAATAGCATGATTGGCTCTCTTGGGGCTGTATTCGTAGATGCTGTTGCTGTCATAAATATCATCTACAAGTTTTTTATAAATACGCCTTACCTTATCTGATACTACAACCTTTTCTTCTACAATTTGATTGTAATAATCAATTATCGGATTATATGCTAAAGCATACTTAATCAAGATTCATCACGAGACATCACAAACGCCTCAAATCCATCATCATTTTCTGATTTTAGTGGCTCTTTAGGGAGTAGATCAGTTAACTGTTTGATGATAGATTGATAGTTTTTATTCATGGTGTTATACAATCTTGCTATTGGTCTCTCTCTTTCATAAGGGTCAGTTTTCTCAGATTGACTAAACATTTCAATAAAACCATTTTCATCGAGATCACGTTCCATATCTTCAAGCGATATTCGCATAAAAGCAGCTCTACGAACCAGACCATCCACAGCCACTAACTTATCTTTTTGTATATCCCTATAGTTATTCTTTAATCGTCGTTCCTCTCTTGAAATCCTTTCATCTTTCGTTAGCTCTTTCTTTCTCGCCATAAATACCACCTCTTTTCTATATGAATTTTGGGAGGGGGGTCACGCGCAAGACCTGTGTATTATTTTAAGGAGGGGATACGGTCTTGAGCACATCGCCCATTTTCGAATGAATGGGGGGAGTCAACCTCAATCAAATTTCCTTCTTCATCAAACCCCAATCCCTCACGCAACGGAGAATACTTTTCGAATGTCTTTCTGTTATGACACGGAGTACACAAGTATTGTAGGTTACTGTGATCTAATGTAATGCTTGGGTCATTGATATTCTCAGGTGTCAGTTCAATGATGTGATCAAGAATATATCCGGGCTCTTTGCAATGTTCACACAAACCATATACCTTACTAATATAGCTCCGTCTACATTGTTTCCATACTTTAGAATTATAGAATTGTTTAGCCCAAGGTTTAGCCATTAACTACTATTCCTTATTAAGCTTTTCTAATTTGTCCACGTTCACATCAACTGAAATGGATAATGGTTTGCGTTCTATCATTTCCTTTTCACCTTACTATTTAGTTTATATTTGTGTTCATCATATAAATGATAAGCAAGCGAACACAAAAGAAAGAAACCTACACCAATAGAGAAGCTAATGCCGATTAACAATTTATAAGCGAAATATGTTTCGATAATATTCATTTCCTCTTCACCTTCCCGTGTACTCTGTGATACCTATCCCGATTTGTTCCCATTAGTTCTACAATTTCACGTCTCGTTAAACGCTCTTTATTAGCCCTATAACGCGTTTTACGCTTACGACTACCATTTATACCATTTGACATTTCACTAAGCTTGTAACGCTCGTAATCGCTCAATAAGTCATATATTTGCATGATGTTCACCTTACCTTCCACAGATGATGATTTATTGCATAATAAAAAGCCACGCTCATAATGAACGTGACTTCTCATTTTTATCTTGAAAGTTTATACACCACATATTGATTTAACGATACACCTTCAGCTTCTGCCTCCAGTGCTAGTTGCTTATGCAGTGTCTTAGGAACTCGCACATTAAATTTACCGCTATAGTCATGGTCGACAGGCTCGGGAATTGGTGTACCACTTTCTAAACGAATTTCTATATGAGCTTTTAAAATTTCCTCTAAATCTCGATATGCTTCTTCAATCGTATCGGCTGGCGTATGGCAACCATCTAACTCTTTAACGTTTGCCCAATACCCATCTTCAGTTTTACGTACTTGAAACGTATACGGTAACGACAAATAATAATTTATATCTTTTTGATTTTCCATGTTTCTCAC
>DEQI01000284.1:38284-38406 GCA_002360295.1 Planococcaceae bacterium UBA3370 | reverse complement strand
GCCTTTTTATCAGCGGCTTTTGACCTTTTATCAGCGGCTTGGCCTTTTATCAGCGGCTTTTGACCTTTTATCAGCAGCTTCGGCCTTTTTATCAGCAGCTTCGGCCTTTTTATCAGCGGCTT
>DEQI01000284.1:31983-38232 GCA_002360295.1 Planococcaceae bacterium UBA3370 | reverse complement strand
AGCGGCTTTTGCCTTTTATCAGCGGCTTGGCCTTTTTATCAGCAACTTCACCGAAATCAGATTCATTATTTATTCAAAGCTACAGCAATGCCAGCACCAATTTTAGCATTATGTTTTACTAAAGCAATATTTGCTTCTAATGATTTGCCTTCTGTTAATTCTTTTACTTTACCTAATAAGAATGGTGTAACATCTTTACCAGCAATTCCTTGCTCTTCTGCTTCTTTTAAAGCTGTTGCAATAATACCGTTAATGAAGCTTGCTTCCATTGAATGCTCTACTGGAATAGGGTTGGCGATAATAGCACCACCACGTAAACCTAAATCCCATTTAGCACGCATCATCGCTGCTACTTCTTCTGCTGAATCCGCACGGAAGTTTACGTTGAACTCACTTTCACGTGTGTAGAATGCAGGTAATACATCTGTTTCATAACCGATTACTGGTACACCTTTTGTTTCTAAATATTCAAGTGTTAAACCGATATCTAAAATAGATTTTGCTCCTGCACATACAACGGCAACATTTGTCATTGCAAGCTCTTCTAAGTCAGCTGAAATGTCCATTGTTGTTTCAGCACCACGGTGTACACCACCAATTCCGCCTGTAACGAATAGTTCGATACCTGCTAGCTCTGCACAAATCATTGTTGCAGCTACTGTTGTTGCACCTAATTTTTTCGTTGCTAGTAAATAGCCTAAGTCACGGCGAGATGCTTTTGCTACATTTTGTGCGTTACCGAACATTTCTAGCTCTTCATCTGATAAACCAATTTTGATTTTACCGTCGATTAGTGCAATTGTTGCTGGTACTGCACCGTTATCACGAATAATTTGTTCTACTTCACGCGCTGTTTGTACGTTTTGTGGGTATGGCATACCATGTGAAATAATTGTTGATTCAAGTGCTACGATCGGTAGACCTTTCTCTTTCGCTTCTAAAACCTCTTGTGAGTATGTTAAATATTGTTTCATTTTGAATTCCTCCAATTTTTATATTCGTCTTGTGAAACTTGGCGCACTGTTGTATCGGCTTGTAATGTTTTGGCTGCGTGATACAAACCAAATTCAACTGCATCGCTAAACGTTTCCTCCTGCATAATGGCATGCAAGCAAGCACTAACAAATGCATCACCTGCACCTGTTACGTCGACAATATGCTCTACCTGATAAGCAGGATAATGTCGCAAATCGTCCTTGCCTCCTGCAATAACCCCTTCATTTCCAAGTGTGAGTACAACATTTTCAGCACCTTTTTCTAACAGCATTCTAACGGCTTCAAAATAACTCGCTTCATCTGTTAGTTTGACACGTAAATATGTTTCCATCTCATCACGATTACAAATGAAATACGTGACACCTGATAAATCGTCTGGCATACGATTCATTTTTGGAGACGACACAGGAACAATAGTCAGTGGAATACCACGGTCATAGGCTAACTGCTTTACGTAAATGACTGTTTCTCGAGGACAGTTCAAATCGATAATGATATTTGATGCATTCAGCAATGTTGCCTCGTTTTTCTGTATCACAGACGGAGTTAATGCATTATAAATCTCCATATTAGCAAGCGCGATAACAAGTTCTCCTTCTTTATCTAATACTGCCGTATAAGAACCTGTTTGCTGCGTTTCTAACTTTTCTACTAAATCTAATTCAATAAATGCGCTACTAGCTCGTTCAATCATTTCTGCATCTTGATCTTGCCCGACAGTTGTTAAAAGCTTCACTTTACTACCTAAGCGCCCAAGATTTTCAGCAATATTTCGTGCTACCCCACCAACGCTTTCTGTTGCTGTGACAGGATTGGAAGTTGCTAGCTGGACCTGATCTGTAATATGAAGTTTGCGATCCACATTGGCACCACCAATAGCAACTATTGTGCCTTTATTAGGTAGTACATACGCACGGCCAATAATCTCTCCCTTCCTTATAAGGCTAGATATTGTATTGGCAAGTGCAGGACGTGACATATTCAGTTTGTCCGCCATTTCTTGCTGAGACAAGTAAGGATTTTCATGAATACATTGCAATACTAATTTTTCTTTGTCATTCATCATGTTTCTCCTTTAAACATTTGTTTGTATTATAAACTTTTGTTTGAAATAAGTCAAAAAAAATAACATGTCTCAAAAATTTTTGAAACATGTCATTTTAGTATCAATTTTCAATTGACGTGCCGTCTTCTGCCACTAATGGTTGTACTAGTACTTCTACACGGCGGTTTTTCGCACGGCCTTCAGCTGTATCATTAGACTCAATTGGGTTGAATTCCCCGTATCCTTTTACACTAAAATGTTTAGAATCTAGAGCAGCGTTACTATCAATGATGATTTTCATGAAGTTTACAGCACGCATAACAGATAATTCCCAGTTTGATTTAAATTCGGCATTATTCATTGGGACATTATCGGTATGACCAGTAATAACAACATTCCTCGGTGGATCGAACGCTAGTAACTTTGATAGTTCCTCAGCAAGCGGTAAGTATTCTTGTTTCACAGCAGCTTTCCCAGGATCAAACAAAACACTATCGCGAATGGTAATGAGTAAACCCTCATCGGTCATTTTAGTTTCAAACTGCTCTTCTAATTCATTTACCGCAATAAACTCTTCTACCCGACCTTGAATATTTTGTAGTTCTTCTTGGTCTTCTAAGTATTTCGTAACGGCTTCATTCACTTCATCACTATTAGCATTTGGTATCACTTCGATTGTTGGGTTATCCATAACACCAGAACCACCATCAAACACTTGAGTAAATACTGCTGAAAGACGATTTAGCTTTTCTTGATCAATAGAGCTTGAAGCAAATAGGACGATAAATAACGCTAATAATAGCGTTAAAATATCTGCATATGGTACTAGCCAAGACTCGTCCATATGCTCCTCATGCTTTTTATGTTTCTTATGCTTCTTTGCCAAGGCCACCCGCCCCGCTTTCCGTAATTTGCTTACGTTCTTCCATCGTTAAATAAGAAGCTAGTTTTTGCTCAATGACACGTGGAGCTTCTCCTTCAAGAACAGATAAAATGCCTTCAATCATCATTTGCTTTTGTTTCACTTCCACGGCTGATTTACGCTTCAGCTTGTTTGCAAAAGGATGCCATAGAACATATCCAGTAAAAATACCGAGTAAAGTAGCCACGAAAGCAGCTGAAATCGCATGCCCTAGTTTATCTATGTCACTCATATCCTGTAAAGCGGCTATTAACCCAATAACGGCCCCGAGTACCCCAAGTGTTGGAGCATATGTACCAGCTTGCGAGAAAATCCCTGCACCACTAGCATGACGATCTTCCATTGCTTCTACTTCTTCCGTTAACACATCACGTATGTAATCCGCTGTTTGTCCATCTATCGCTAGTGTTAAGCCATTTTTTAAAAAAGGATCCTCTACTTCTGACGCTTTACTTTCAAGTGCTAATAATCCTTCACGACGAGCTAAATCCGCCCATTGTGAAAACATTTTAATAATATCAATATCATTTGCTAGTTTAGTTTCGGTAAATAAAATTTTAAATAATTTTGGTACGCGTTTTAATTCCTTCATAGGGAACGCAATTGTTACTGCCGCTATCGTACCAAAAATGATGATTAAAATTGCAGCAGGATTTATTAATGCATTTAATCCAACACCCTTTAACACCATACCAGTTAATAATGCGACAAAGGCAATAACTATCCCTACCACCGATGATATGTCCATATGTACTACCTCCAATTACTATTTCTGTATTTACTTCGGTCTAATTTTCATTTTTTTAATAGTTCTATCCATCTAGTATAAGGCATTTCAAAGTTTTTTCGATGCACTAATGTTTTTTCTTGTAAAATTCGGTATATTTGATTATATAGAATCTTTAATTTTTAAAAATTACAGGAGGAATAAACCAATGAGCTTAAAATTCGAAGAAAATTTATTGAAATATGCCGAACTAGCCGTAAAAGTAGGCGTAAATATCCAGAAAGATCAATACCTATTTATTCAAGCCTCTATTGAAACTGCTCCATTCATTCGTTTAATCACAAAAGTCGCTTACGAAAATGGGGCTAAACAAGTATTTGTTGATTTCTCAGATGACGAAATTACACGTCTACGTTACGAATTAGCACCTGAAGATTCATTTGACTTTTTCCCAGAATGGAAAAAACTAGAGCGCGAATCGTTAGCTGAACAAGGTGCGGCATTTATGTCTGTCGTGTCACAAAGTCCTGATTTACTAAAAGGCATCGATCCAAAGCGTATTGCTGCTAACCAAAAAGCAACTGGCACTGCACTGAATAAATACAGACAATATGTTCAATCAGACAAAATCAGCTGGACTGTCATTGCAGCACCATCAGCAAGTTGGGCGGCAAAAGTATTCCCACATTTACCAGAAAACGAACAGGTTGAAGCATTATGGGAGGCTATTTTCAAAGCCACACGCGCTGATTTAGAACAACCTGTAGAAGCATGGACAAAGCATGATGAAATTTTACACGAAAAAGTTGACTACTTAAATAATAAAAATTATGCAAAATTACATTACACAGCTCCTGGTACAGATTTAACAATTGACTTACCTACTGGACATTTATGGTGTGGAGCAAGCAGTGTGAACGAGCGTGGACACCACTTTATGGCCAATATGCCGACAGAGGAAGTATTTACAGTCCCTCATAAAACAGGTGTCAACGGCTATGTATCGAGCACAAAGCCACTTAGCTATGGCGGCAATATTATCGACAACTTTAAAATTACATTTGAAAATGGTCGCATCGTTAATGTTGAGGCAGAGCAAGGTGAAGAAGTGTTAAAAGCGTTAGTTGAAACAGACGAAGGCTCACACTACTTAGGTGAAGTGGCATTAGTACCACATAAATCACCTATTTCAGCTTCAGGTCTATTATTCTTTAACACATTATTCGATGAAAATGCATCAAACCATTTAGCTATCGGTAGTGCCTATGCCTTTTGTTTAGAAGGCGGTAAAACGATGTCTCAAGAGGAGCTTGCTGCAAACGGCTTAAACCAAAGCATTACACATGTTGACTTTATGATTGGTTCTGCGGAAATGAATATTGATGGAATTACTGCTGATGGACAAAGTGAACCAGTATTCCGTGAAGGTAATTGGGCGTTTTAGTCATTCTTCTCTTCATAATGTCGTCACAGTTACAAAGGTAATATCTACAGAAATGGAAATATCTATATAATTACTAGAATTTTTCATGTATACTTAGCAGTAACACTTATTTTTATAGATTGAAAGGAGTTACTATGATGTTTATTTTTGATCATCACCACCCACTAGGTCCAGCATATTACACAACAGTTTTAGGGTTTTCTGTAGTTATCCTTATCTGTTTATGGTTCTTTATTCATTATTTACGAGTTGGTTTAGATTCTTCTGATTCCGTTCGTATTGATGCTAAAAAATAATAATTCAAACAGTCACGAGTTCTGTGACTGTTTTTTTATTTTATTGCCTCTTGTGCTAATTATTCTCCCAATTTTCAAAAGAAATTTTCTCATATATGTCAATATAGTTTGAATTCTCTTCCATTTGTTTTAAAATTATCTTTGTTAAGAAAGGGGTAATAAATATGACGTCATTACACGAAATATTGAGCTTTAATGAAGCGTTCGTATCTGAAAAAAAATATGAACCTTATATTACAACAAAATATCCGGATAAAAAAATAGTGGTCCTTTCTTGTATGGACACACGATTAGTTGAACTATTACCAAAAGCGATGAATTTACGTAATGGGGATGTGAAAATCGTCAAAAGTGCAGGAGCTATTGTGAACCATCCATTCGGAGGCATTATGCGCAGTCTGCTTGTAGCCGTGTATGAACTAAAAGCGGATGAAATATATGTTGTAGGACATTATGATTGTGGCATGAGTGCTGTCGATCCAGATGTGATGATTGGTCATATGAAAGAAAGAGGCATTAAGCAAGAAACAATTGATACTATCAATTATTCTGGTATGGATTTACGTGAATGGTTACGAGGTTTTGGGGATGTCACAACAAGTGTTGAGAAAAGTGTAGAATTAATACGTAAACATCCATTAATGCCAAAAGGTGTACCTGTTCATGGCCTTGTGATAGACCCAAGTACAGGACGACTAAATTTAGTACAAAACGGTAGTGAATTTATTTAATTAGAAAAGCGGAGGCTCCCCGTCTAGCGCTGGATGGCTCTCAAAGGAAAGCATCTTTTCCGCTTTTGATTGAGGGACAAAGCGACCT
>DEQI01000284.1:30934-31903 GCA_002360295.1 Planococcaceae bacterium UBA3370 | reverse complement strand
AGTCGCCCCCTCCTTTTATTATATAAAGATTATCTTTGCACATCTTCTTTTAAAATCGCATACATATAATGGTCAACCCATTCACCGTTTATATAAAGAAGCTTGCGCAGTAAACCTTCTCTCGTAAAACCAGACTTTTCTAACACCCGAATGGAAGCTTCATTTTTCGGAGCTACATAAGCTTCCACACGATGCACCCCCACTTGATTAAAGGCAAATAGTACAATCGCTCTCGTTGCAGCAGTCGCTATACCTCTTCCGGCAAATCGTTCATCCATTGAATACCCGACAAAAGCACTGGAATACGGCAAGCGTTTTACAGCATACAACGAAATATGACCAATTAAATGACTAGTACCTTTGGCAAAAATACCGAATGAAAACTCACGTTTCTCTGCTAATAACATTAGCCCCTCAGCAATTTTTCTACGCTGTGCTTCTACTGTATAAAAATCCGGGCGATGTAAAGGCTCATACGTCGACCAAAAATATTTATTTTCACTAAGAAGTCTCGCTAAACTTGCTGCATCCGCCTCAACTAAAGTACGTAAATCAAATTGATCACCTGCGATTGCAATCACTGAATCACCCTTCTTTTGAAGTAAGTTCAATAAACTCTTTAACATCTTTTACACATAGCGCAATGCCCTTCTCCCAGAAATCACGTTTTGTTATATCTTCTCCTAGATGCTTCATTGCTAAATCTTCTACTGTCATTACGGCTGTATCACGTAATAATGCCATATACTTTTCTTCAAAGTTGCTACCTTCTTCACGCGCTTTTGCGTAAATACTTAATGAGAATAAATAACCAAATGTGTACGGGAAGTTATAAAACGGTACACCTGTAATATAGAAATGCATTTTAGATGCCCAAAAATGCGGATGGGCTTCTCCAAGTGCCCCTGCATATGCTTCACGTTGCGCTTCTTCCATTAATTCATTTAATCGGGCTGACGACACTATTCC
>DEQI01000284.1:19120-30862 GCA_002360295.1 Planococcaceae bacterium UBA3370 | reverse complement strand
AAAAATGCTACTGAACGTTGCACCTTATCTTCCAGTAAAGCAATTTTTTCCTCTTTAGTAGCCGCCTCTTTCACTGCAGCATCTGCTACAATCATCTCAGCAAATGTCGATGCTGTTTCCGCCACATTCATTGCATAGCGACGATTTAACATATGCACTGGACGCAATGCATATGTGTGGAATGCATGTCCTAATTCATGTGCTAGCGTCGAAACGTTTGACATGGAACCCGAGTAGGTCATGAAAATTCGTGATTGATTCGACAATGGCATACCTGTACAGAAGCCCCCTGGACGTTTATTGTCGCGATCTTCTGCTTCAATCCAACCATCTTCAAATGCCATACGTGCGAATTTTTCTAGCTCAGGTCCGAATTTACCGAAATGCTTTAAAATAAATTCAGCCCCTTGTTGGTAAGAAAGCTTTGCTGTAGATGCTGTTACCGGTGCATCAAAATCATAAAAATCGATCTTTTCTTTCCCTAGCATTTGCGCCTTATGTGTAAGGAATTGTGCGAATGGCTTTTTATGGTCGGTAATTGCTCCCCACATAGCATCTAATGTTTCTTGTTTCATACGGTTAATTTGTAATGGTTCTTGTAACACTTCTTCCCAACCACGTTTTTTATAAGTTGCTAAACGGAAGCCTGCTAAATGATTTAATGTTTTCGCAAAGAACTCTTCTTTTTCTGTGAACACTTTTTCAAGAGCTTCAAAAGCTGCTTGGCGAACTTGTACATCAGGATGTGAGCTTAAATTATTTGCTTGTCCAACTGATAGCTGCTTTCTTTCACCATCTACTTCTACTTCCACTTTAATATCACCAATCAATAAGTCGTACATTTGTCCCCAAGACGAGTAACCATCCACTCCAAGTGATGCAATTAATGCTTCTTCTTGTTCAGAAAGTTTCTGTTTTGATTGCTTTCGCCATTCCGTTAATATGAAAGAAAAATCGCTTAGCTCTTCTGTTGTTAATAGCTCTTCAAAAACTTTCTCTTCAATCTCACCTAGCAATTGGTGAAAACGTAATACAGCCGGAGCCACACTTGCACCAATTGCACTAAGCTGACTTTGTAATAATAGTGCTTGTCGATCCGTCATATCTTGTGCTGTTAAACAAGATAATACGCCTCCTGCTTGGCCCATATTTGCCTGTACTTCTGTTAATTGTTCAAGTGTGTCTGCTAAGATACTTGCTTCATTTTTCGATGTTGGTACTTGTAGACTTTGAATATGTGCCGTTAACGCCGTAATCTTTCCTGGAATTGCGTTAATAAAAGTTTGAAATTCTTCTGATTGACTCCCCCCAGGGAAAAATACATCTAAGTCCCATACCTCTGGGTAAATTGTTTTCTTCATTGAACTCCTCCTACTATTTTTTCTTTTTATCTTTTGTATTTTTAACTTGCTCTTTCACACTTTTTTTAGATTCTTGCTCTTTATTAAATGTGTTCGTCAAGTTTAGTCCACGACGTGCTACCTCTTTTTCTATATGTGTGATCGTTTCCTTTAATACTTGTATTCGTGCATACAATTTATTATTTCCAGGCACAACAATCCATGGTGCGTTTTCTGTGTCTGTTTTTTTGAACATCTCATCTGCTGCATTCACGTAGTCATCGAACTTTTCTCGATTGCGCCAGTCTTCATCTGTTAACTTCCAAGACTTATAGGGGTCCTGTGCTCGGTCATTAAAACGTTTTAATTGTTCATCCGTATCGATATGTAACCAAAATTTCAACATAATGTAGTCGCCAGCAGTGATTGTTTTTTCAAAGGCGTTTATTTCATCATAAGCGCGCCCCCACTCCTCTTTTGTAGCAAAACCTTCAATTCTCTCTACTAGAACTCTTCCATACCAAGAACGGTCAAAAATCGCAATTTGCCCATGTTGAGGTAGCTTACGCCAAAAGCGATGCATATAGTGATAACGTAATTCATGAGGCTGTGGCGCTGAAATAGGGTGAACAATGAGTCCACGAGGATCTATTCGCTCTGTCAATCGTTTTATTGCGCCGCCTTTACCTGCAGCATCCATGCCCTCGAATACTAAAATTAGCCCAATTTTATTATTAAATAAAAATTGTTGCGCATTTAACATCTCGTATTGAAGTACTTTTAATTTCTTTTTATACATTTTTTTATCGAGCTCTAATGATAAATCTAAATCTTTCAATTTCGTCACCTTATCACTCCTTTATTATGTATTGTTTATATTTTAACGCAGATGAACGGGTAGTAATACCTTTTTTATCGAATATTTCCATAATATTTGATTCTTTTGGAAATGCTGTTACGACACGTGAATCCGAATGATTACTTGCTTCTTGGCATTCATCTTATTTTGTTGTTGAAATCTATTGAAATGTATATAATTTTAAAGGAAAGGAGAGGGCTTTAATGAGCCGAATCATCATACTGTGTAGTACTCTACTTGTGATGGCAGCATTGATCATTCAAACATTTTGGCGCAATTTACGTGGGCATTCCACTATAGAGCTTATAAATCGTTTACCGATTTTATTGTCACCTGCTAGTTACATATATTTTTGCTGGATACTCGTATTTATTAGCCTCGTCATGTGGATTGTACACTATTATAAACATCGCAATACTGGCTCCATAACAACGCTACAATCGACACTATTCTTTATGACAAGCATTTTTCTAATAAGCTTTTTCTTTGCTTGGCATAACGAACAATATGTTATCGCCATTTTTTTATTCGTTCTTCAACTCCTTTCTCTGTTTGGTCTTTATTTGACGTACCCATTAACGACTAAAACGATTAAGATTCGCATACCAATTGCTTTATTTTTCAGTTGGAGCTTGTTTTTCTTTACTATTTTTATGTCCTATATAATTGTTTACTTTAACTGGCACGGCTTCGACTTAAGCAATGCGCTTTGGGCTGTTATTTTGTTAACCATCGGTACTGCCGTAGCACTCCATCTGCGTTATCACCATTTTGATATAGTGACTCCAATCATTTTCATTTGGGGTTATTCAGGAATCATTATAAAACATGGTTTTGCGGAGCTTTTAGTAACGACAGCCGCCCTATTTTTATGTGGTGTACTCATTGTTGGCATTTTATTTATGAAAAAAAATCGTGGGCGCTAAACCCACGATTTTTTATTCATTTTCTAAAGTTGTTAAAATAATTGGTTTATCTTTCGTCACAACGATTGAATGTTCAATTTGAGCAACTAATGATTGATCTGGTGTGATGAATGTCCAGCCATCTCCCGCTTCAACGATATGCTCCGCCTTTGCAGAAATAAATGGCTCTACCGCTAAAACCATACCTTCTTGCATAATTGTTGAATCCCATGCATCATAATAATTTAATATATGGTCAGGTGCCTCATGTAATGATTTACCAAGACCATGTCCAGTTAAGTTCATAATAACCGTAAGACCATGTGCATTTGCCTCACGCTCTACTGCCTTACCGATTTGGTTTAATTTTGAGCCTGCTTTTACTTTCGTCATCGCACGCTCAAACGCAGATTTAGCTACAGCGCATAATTTTTCTTTATCTTCATAGCCTTCACCCACTACAAACGAAATGCCCGTATCAGCAAAATAACCGTTCCATGATCCAGAAACATCAATATTTACTAAATCACCCTCTTGGATTACTTTACTACCAGGGATTCCGTGAGCTACTTCATGGTTGACACTAATACATGTATATCCTGGAAAATCATATTCACCTTTTGGACCTGAAACTGCTCCGGCCTCTTCAAACATGCGCCCCGCAATTTCATCTAGCTCTTTTGTAGTTATACCAGGTTTTGTGGCAGCTTTCATTGCTTCACGTATTTCTGCAACAATGCGACCAATTTTTTTAAATGCATCTAACTCTTCTTGCGTTTTAATAATCATGATAGACGTCCTTCCTATAAAAAAATCTCTTTCTACTATAACATACTTATCAAAATAATTAGTGCTACTCGTATTCAATGTAAACGAGTAATTAAAGTTAAGAAAGACCTAAATCGCTCGTGGCTCAAGCAATTCGAAAACTTAAAAACCACTACTCCAATATGTATCGAAGTAGTGGTTACATTTCTTGTTATCGTTTTAAAAGCTTAGGTGCAGCTGTAAATAAAATAGCGCAACCAACTGCTGTTAATATAATGGAAGGTAGCATGTATGTAGCATTATAAACAATTGAGTATACCCATACATTTTGGTCGCCCGCATATTCTGCAAAAAATATGACCCCTGATAAAATATGAGCGAAACAACGTAAAAATCCACCGATAATCGCCCCGATTGTTACATAGATTGCGATTGATACTTTATTTGTTGCTTCAACAGCCTTTAATAATGGTTGTCTCACAATTGCCGCAAAACCTACAGCTGTAAACGCAACACCGTAATCAATGAATGCTTGTGCCCAATGATAAATTTTCGGTCCTAATACTAGCTGTAATGCACCAATTAATAAACCTACTAATAGTCCTCCACCGATACCCCAGCGCATCGCGATTAAAACGATTGGTACCATCACAAAACTAATGGAACCTCCCTGCGGTAAACTGATGGGCGACATATCCAATACAATTCCGATTGCTGCAAAAATAGCAATCTCTACTAGCATTAATAATCTTTCTCTGTTCATAACAATTCTCCTTTCTTTTGTTCCCTAGAACTCAGTGAAGGAATAGAAGCCAATAAGAAAAGCGTAAGCGCCCCGTTAAGCCCCGACAAGCGCTGGATGTCCAGCAAACGAAAGCATCTTTCCCGCTTTCGATTGAGGGCAGAAGCGATCTCGAGGGGCTGGGCGCTGGAGCTAGACACTGCTCAAACTCCAAAAACTTATACTTTTCTTATAATAAAAAAGCAACATCAGGACAGAGCCTGACATCGCTAAAGAAGTCGGTTTCTATCCACATCCCTACGCAAGTGTTAACTTACAGGTTCAAAGAGTCAGTACAACGAGTGTACAATCTCAGCCGACTTCATCGGCACCCCTTGTGGTCATATAAATTGTTTATTTGTTTGAACATCTTTATTCTACTGAATAATCAGGAAGTTTTCAATATGAAAAAATTTTGAATCTAAATGTTTATTTTAAACGTACACTATACAAAGAGGAGGTCGGTATCTTGGAGAATAATAAAATTTTAAGTGCACTCAATTATTTTAGTGTCTTTTTTGCCCCTTTTATTGTCCCTATTATTATTTGGGTTGCTGTATCAGATGAAGAAGTAAAACAACATGCTAAACGCGCATTATTATCTCATATTATTCCAGTTATTCTCGGTATTTTTCTATTCATTTATTTTGTTTTCTTCGTTTCCTTTGCAGAGGGCAATGAAACATGGATCATCGTTAGTATTGGTGGAGCTATTTTATATGGATGTATCTATTTTGCTTTAATTATTTGGAATATCGTACAAGGTGTGAAAGTGTTACGTTAAGAGTCAACAGGAACAAAAATGTATACTTATCTTCAATTAAGAGCAACTTATACGTAGGAGTGAATAAACTATGAAAATTACCAAAATAGTAAAAACTGCCATTAAATGGACCCCTGTTGTCTACCCTGTAATAAAAAAGATAATCGATACAAAGAAACAATCGACGAAAAAAAGCCAAAAATAAAGTGGGCTCCCTGCGATCAATAGCAGGAAGCCCTTTTTTATTTTTACCTATTAAAATTATTTCAGCACTATCGATGTTTTACTATAACCTTCTTTTAATTTTTCCACTTGCAGTATGGCTGGAATGGCCGATTTCAACTCAGCAACATGCGAGATCACACCAATCATCCGTCCAGATTTTTGTAGATCAATTAATGTATCGATTGCCCGCATTAATGATTCTTCATCAAGTGAACCGAAGCCTTCATCAATAAACATCGTATCAATGCTAACACTTCCTTGGAAGCTCTGAATAACATCTGCCATACCTAACGCTAAACATAAAGAGGCGTTAAACTTCTCTCCTCCTGATAACGATTTAACATCGCGTGTTTGTCCCGTGTAACTATCATATACATCTAAGCTTAAGCCACTTTGCCTTCCGTGTGATTCTTGCCTATCAGAGCACATTAATTCATACTGACCGTTCGACAGATGCTTTAACCGTACATTAGCTGCCTCTGTTATTTGTTCTAAATACCCCATCTGTACATACCGTTCAAAAGAAATTTTCTTTGAATTTTGGCCACGTAATATATTATAAAGCTCAATCATTTCATTCGCTACTTGCTGTAAAGCACTGATTTCATCTGCAACCTTCGTCAACTTTGCACTATAATCTATACAATGACGCTCATATTCTTTTGATGCATTGACTGTACGCAATGCCTCCTCATATGTTTTCTTTAGCTCCACTAATGTTATAGCCATTTGTGACAAGTCCTCTTGTTTCACACCTACTAATAGTTGCTGTTCCTGTTCTACAAAGGAAGTAATGGTATGCAATTGCTTTATAAATTCAACATAAGCATCCTGTAGCTCGGTCATTTCTTCATTCGTAAGAGACGCTTCTACAAACTGATGATATGTGGCAAAGCCAGCTTGATTTAGTTCTGTAATAAATTGCTCTCGTGAAGTCGCTAGCTTAGCTTCTAACTCTTGCTGCTGCGTTAATGTACCATGCAATGTTTCTTTTATTTTTATACTTTCTGTATGCACAAGCTCATAATTTTTTTGTGCTTGTTCCAATGCTTTTTGTAGCGCTTGAACTTGAGCCTCTAGCTTTGTCATCACTTGTTGCAATTGCGTTAAGTTGACTACTGTTTTTGGCATACTTACCCGTTTTTCTTCTAATATCGTTTGTTGTTGAACATAAACTGTATTTACTTCATTGTACTGTTGTTCAGCTACCTGCTGCTTGCTTTCTAATTCGACTAATAGACTTTTCGTATTACGTAACTGCTGTTTATGTTCCACTATCGTTTGTGTTAGCTTTTGCAATTGTAAAACTTCATTTGACACTTGTTCATAACGCTTCATCTGCTCTTCTTTAGTATGAATAGGCACATGTAATTTTTCTAGCTCTTCTATCAGATTTGTTTGTGATTGCTTAGCTACATCGTATTTCGTTTTCAGCTCAACAAATCGTTCATATTGTCTTTCTACTTTTTGTTTTAAAGTTTGCAAGGCTGATTGATCCAACTCACCGATCGAGCCAGAATTAATGGTAGGATGCTCTATGCTACCGCAAACCGGACATGGGTTACCAGGTACTAAAGTTAACGCTAATGTATGAGCTTGATTAGTCAGCCAATTGCCCATCTCATCCTCATACTCTTTTTGAACAATTTCATATGCTTGCTTTGCCGATGTAAGCTGGGTGAATAATTGCTGCTCCGCTTGTTGCTCTCGTGTTAATTTTACAAAAAGAGCATTTACCTCTTTTAAAAATTGCTGCTCTTCTACTAGTTGAGGGAGATGGGCGATTTGCGCCTCCTGCTTTTCAATAGTGGCCTGTGCTTGATCGATTTGAGATTTCATGTGTAAAATAGTATCCTTTACTTGCTGTAAGGAGCTTTGGCTAGCATGGACTTTTCTTTTCAATTGTTCTACTGTTAGGACTAGCTGATCCATTTCTTCATATAGAGGAACAAGCTTTTTCAAATCCGCTAATTGCTGTACATACGATTGGCGTTCGCCTTCCCTTTCAGTTTCCACTTTTAACTGTTGCTCAGCTTGTAGCAATTGTTGTTGTAACTGTTCAACACGTGAAGACAAAGAACTGACCGCCAGTACTTTGTCATCTAACTCTTTTTTTACTTGTTTACAATGATGATCAAGCGGTTTTAATTGTTGTGCTTTCAAAGCTTCCTCATACTGTACCTTCTTCTTCTCATATAGAGGCTGCTCTTCTTGCATTTTTTGTAACTGTCTTTGTTTTAATTCTAACGCTTGCAGTCGTTCATTTTGCCGCTGTTGCTCGATATACAATTTTTGTTGTACTTCATGCTGATGAAACGCTTCTTCCACCCATTTTTCATCTTGCTGTACTTTCGCTTGATAAAAAAGTAGTTCCTCATCTAAGGCCTCACTAATCTGGTATAAATTCGCTCCCTCATTTAGGCGCTCAAATAATAAAGAATCCCGTGCAGGTAACGCCCCAACAATTTGTTCAATATAACTATCCCTTCTTGCTTTCGCCACTTTCTCTTCTTGCTCTGCCTGCAGTTTTTTTACTTCAAGCTTTTTGGCAATTTCTCCATAACGTTCAGTCTTAAAAATTTTGCGTAGTATCGCTTCTTTATTTTCAGTTTGAGAAGTTAGAAGTTTCCGGAATTCACCTTGGGGCAACATAATAATTTGATTAAATTGATCATAAGTAAGACCGATAATCTCTTCTATTTTTTGATTAATCTCGGTCACTTTTTGGCGCTCCACTACTTTCTTTTCTGTCCCGTCTGGTAGTACCTCCATAAAGGCATAGTCTTCACCTGTTGCTGTTTTCCTTCCTTGTTTAACGTGAGCTAACTGACGCATCACACGATACGTTTTTTCTCTTACCTCAAAAACTAATTCGACCGCTGTATTCACTTGATCGTCAGCAAAATCGCTTCGCATAGATTTGTTTTCTTTCCGGTCTTGTCCACTCGCTACCCCGTATAAAGCAAATGAAATCGCATCAAAAATGGTCGTTTTCCCTGCGCCTGTTTGCCCTGAAATAACGAATAAACGATTATCCTTTAACTCTGAAAAATCGATGACTTCTGTATCTTTATAAGGACCGAATGCACGCATTGTTAATTTAATTGGCTTCATTTGACCGTCACCTCCTGCCCTTCTCGCTCCTCTACCAATAATTCTTGCAGTGCTTCCTCAAAAATTCGTAACGCCGTATCACTTGGGGCATTACCTGTCATTTCTGTAAAAAAACCTTGGAATAACGTACGGTCATCGAGCTTGTCCCGAACTATGATTTCTTCCTGTTTCTGATTTTCCACACGCCATGTTTTCCGTTCAACATGCATGGCATTTTTATAGACAGTACGTATTTGCTCCATTGCTCCAACGATCGGAGTTATATCCGTTAAGCGTACAAACACGTAATCTTCACTTATCTCATGACGTAATATTTCTTGTAATGTCCCTTCCACTACTCGTAAATCACGACGTGGTATTAGGAGATGTTTCTTCGTTGTTACCGTCCCATCTGCTGCTAAGTCAATGATTAAAAAGCCTTTTTCATGCGTTGCTTCTGATACCGAATACTTTAATGGAGAACCGGCATACCGAATCGTTTCATTTAACACGAAATGGGCACGATGTAAATGTCCAAGGGCTGTATAGTGAAAAGGAGCAAAATAATGAGCATTTATGCACTCAGATCCACCGATTGCTAATGGACGTTCTGAATCGCTCGTATTGTCTCCCTTTTCTCCGTACGGTGTAATAAAGGCATGGGCAACACAAACATGCCGTGCAGTAGGATCCATATCAAGTTGTATTTTTTCTATCACGGTTCTCATCGCATCATCGTATGTCGTAATCGTGTCGTCTCCAAATACTTCCTTCACAATAGAGGGCTCCGCAAACGGAATTAAATGAAAATGTACAGGTCCATGCTCATCATGAATTACAACTGGTTTTAACTCAGCAGTAAGTTCCCCAACAATGTGTAAGCCTGTTTTTTGCATAAGCTGATTGCCAAACTGTACACGCGTTGGACTATCATGATTCCCTGCAATGGCTACGACAGGGATATTACGTTTTAAAATCATTTCCGCTAATAGATCATCTAATAAATTGACTGCCTCTACAGGAGGAATAGCTCTGTCGTATAAATCCCCTGCAATGATCACGACATCTGGCTGCTCTTCATCAATTGCAGCTATAAATTGCTCAAGTACAAACCGCTGATCATCCGTCATATAAACCCCTTGCACTAGCTTCCCTAAATGCCAATCTGCTGTATGGAAAATTTTCACTTAAAACGCCTCCTCAACCTTCATTTTTTTCTATTCTAACATGACTATAAATAGAAAAACCACTTTAAACGAACGTACATTCGCAAAAAGTGGTAAACATATTATTCATTCAGTTGCATCCTACCATTCGAAATTTCCTCCATGTAATGACAAGCTGCTTGATGTTCATGCTCCATTATGTTGGACGTTCTCAGTAATGGTTCTTCTGTACGGCATTTGTCAGTAGCATATGGACAGCGAGTATGGAAGCGGCAACCTGTCGGCGGATCAATAGGAGAAGGTACATCTCCTTTTAAAACAATTCGCTCCTTTTTCGCATCAGGATCTGGTACAGGAATTGCCGAAAGTAATGCTTTCGTATAGGGGTGCTGTGGGTTTTCAAATAAACTCACTTTATCTGCAATTTCTACGATTTTCCCTAAATACATAACGATAATACGATTCGAAATATGTCGTACTACACCTAAATCATGTGAAATAAATAGATAGGTTAAGCCGTACTCCTTTTGTAGCTCCTCTAATAAGTTTAATACTTGTGCTTGAATCGATACATCCAGTGCTGATACAGCCTCATCGCAAATAATTAACTTTGGATTTACAGACAACGCACGAGCAATCCCAATACGCTGACGTTGACCACCCGAAAATTCATGAGGGTACCTGTCTGCTTGGTACGGTCTTAGTCCCACTGTTTCGAGTAATTCCTCAATTCTGGCACGACGCTCGTTTGAGGGTAGTACATTTTGAATTTGCATCGCCTCGTTTAATAGTGAGGCTACCGTTTGCCTAGGGTTAATCGACGCATACGGATCTTGGAAAATAATTTGTAAATCCTTTCGGTATTTACGCATTTCACTTTTCGATAACTTTGTTAAATCCGTTCCTTGAAATTTCACTACCCCTTCTGTCGGTTCCTCTAAACGCAATATAGCTCTCCCAGTTGTTGATTTACCACAACCTGATTCTCCTACAATGCTTACTGTTTCACCTTCATATATAGTAAATGAAATGCCATCAATCGCTTTTACGTTATTCACTGTACGACCGAGAAAGCCCCCTTTAATAGGGAAGTATTGCTTTAATCCTTCAACTTTTAGCAGCTCTTTTTTCACCATATAGCGTCACCTCCGATTCGCCGTCCCATTCATCTGAGTAAATCCAGCACCGAATTTGCCCTTGTCCATCTTTCTGCTCTAACTCCGGCTGTCTCGTATGACATAGTCCAATTGCAGCAGGACAACGCGGTGCAAAACGACAGCCTACTGGCATTTCATGTGGACTCGGTACCATTCCTCTAATTGGAATTAATGCTTCCTGTTCAATATCATGACGTGGTAATGAATTTAATAGTCCTAACGTATAGGGATGCTTAGGATTTTTAAATAACGTACGAACATCAGCATATTCCACAACCTGTCCGGCATACATAACCGCTACATAATCACAGGTCTCTGCTACGACTCCCAAATCGTGCGTAATCATGATCACAGACATGCCTAAGCGATTTTGTAAGTCTTTAATGAGTTCTAAAATTTGCGCCTGAATCGTTACGTCAAGAGCCGTTGTCGGTTCGTCAGCAATTAGAATCTCTGGATTACATGCTAATGCCATTGCGATCATGACACGCTGTCGCATCCCCCCTGATAATTCATAAGGATATTGCTTCACTCTCTTTTCAGGAGATGGGATACCAACAAGCTTCAACATATCAATCGATTGTGTCCATGCTTCTTTTTTCGAGACCTTTTTATGAATAAGAATTGTTTCACTAATTTGTTGTCCTACTGTATAAACTGGATTCAATGACGTCATGGGCTCTTG
>DEQI01000284.1:7161-18979 GCA_002360295.1 Planococcaceae bacterium UBA3370 | reverse complement strand
CCCGATTCCCCAACAATGCCAATGGTTTTCCCTTTTGGTACAGTAAAATTCACGCCATCTACAGCCCGTATTTCGCCATAGTCTGTTGCAAATGATGTTTGTAAATTTTTCACTTCTAAAATATTTTCATTTTGCGTCATGCTGTCCACCTCTTTTCTTTACGATTTAGTTCAAGTCAATTCGCTTATTTAAGAATTTATAAGAAATATCAACGAGTAGGTTGACCATTACAAACAGTAAAGATATGACGAGAACGGTCCCTTGAACGATTGGGAAATCACGCTGCCTTATTGCATCAATGGTTAATCTCCCAATTCCATTAATAGCAAATATCGTTTCTGTTAATACCGCTCCACCTAAAAACCCACCAAATTCAAGCCCAATCACTGTGACAACGGGAATAAGTGCATTTTTAAGAGCATGGCGATAAATAACGATACGCTCTGTTACCCCTTTTGCACGAGCAGTTCGAATATAATCCTGTTCGATTACTTCCAGCATAGAAGAACGAGTCATACGAGCAATAATGGCTGCTCCACCTGTTCCGAGCGTAATAACTGGTAAAATCATCTGTCGCCAAGACTCACCCCAGCCGGATGGGCGCATATGGATAATGTCTAATAACCAAGATGGCATCTCTCCAAATGGTAAATTTCCTAATGCAAACCACTGGATTAACATTAAGCCGAGCCAGAAGTTTGGCATCGATAATCCAAATAATGCAATAATCATAATTGTAATATCTGTCAAAGTATAATGACGAACCGCAGAAATAATCCCAGCAATTAAGCCAAGAAAAACGGCTAAAATAGTTGAATAGACAGATAGCTCTAAAGTAGTCCAAAAGCGTATTGAAATTTCATCCATTACAGGACGCCCGCTACGAATAGAGTTACCTAAATCACCTTGCAAAGCATTACCTAAAAAACGACC
This sequence comes from Planococcaceae bacterium UBA3370, assembly GCA_002360295.1. Classification (GTDB taxonomy): domain Bacteria; phylum Bacillota; class Bacilli; order Bacillales_A; family Planococcaceae; genus Metasolibacillus. The sequence continues at coordinate 18,046 of DEQI01000284.1, read as the reverse complement.
GTATTGGACATAGGCTGGATCATTTAAGCCTAACTTTTCACGTATATTATCGATTGTTTGTTGGGACGCACCTTCTCCTGCCATTACTTGTGCTGGATCTCCAGGGATAAGGAACATCAATGAAAATACTAAAATCGAAACACCAATTAATACTGGAATCGTTTGTAATAAACGACGAATAATATATTTTGTCATGTTCTTCCCTCCCTATTGCTTCATTTTCGGATCAAGTGCATCACGTAACCCATCCCCAAATATATTAAATGCTAGCACAACGATGACGATCATCATGCCAGGGAACATTACCATATGACTTGCATTATGCATATACGTACGACCATCACTTAACATAGCTCCCCACTCTGGAGTCGGAGGCTGTGCACCTAAGCCTAAAAAAGCTAAACCTGAAGCAGTTAAGATGGCAGTGGCAATACGCATCGTAGCCTGTACGATAATGGGTGATAAAATATTCGGTAATATATGCTTAAAAATAATCCGTGCATCTGTTGCACCAAGTGCTCTTATCGCATCTATATACTCCAATTTTTTCACTTGTAAAGTAGAACCTCGGACTATTCGTGCAAATGTAGGTATCGAGAAAATACCAACTGCGATAATAACATTTCTTAAACTACCACCTAAAACGGATACAATGGCTAAAGCTAGTAATATACCTGGGAATGCTAATAATACGTCCATCATACGCATCGTAATTGTATCGATGATGCCGCCATAATAGCCTGAAATAATCCCTAAAATAACACCAACAAATCCCCCTAAAAATACAGATAAAAATCCTACTTTCAATGTCAAACTCGTACCATAAATAATGCGCGTGAAAATATCTCGTCCAAAGTTATCCGTACCAAACCAATGCTCCTTTGACGGAGGCTGTAGTTTATTAACGATATTTTGAGCAGACGGATCTGTTTTCAGAAATAATGGTCCAAATAGTCCTACTAAAATAATTATTAAAATAACAACACCACCAACTACTGCCGCTTTATTTTTCAGTAATCTTTTTGTAAACGTTTTAAACGCTTCTACCCTTGGATTACTTCTTTTTATCGGCTCTAACGTATTTCCAGATTGCACATTCATCTTATCCATCCTTTCATGAAATAAATTGTCGAACAAATAAACATTTATAGGCTATTTAACTTATGACTTACAGTATATATATGATTTAGAAAGTATTTCAATAGTTTTTAATTTATTAAAATTTTCAGGGTGTTTTTTCTTCCTGTGCTATAATGGAAAAACTTGTTTTTAACATACTCAAAATTACCTAAATACAACATTGAAAAGGCATAAAATTAATATTTTACAAATTATAAACGTTTTTTTTACATAATTCCGTGTGAATTAAGAACTAATTGAATTTATAAAAAAATTGTAATCTTTCAACAATTTTGTTGATTGGTTGTTTCCAAGTATGCTATATTCTATCCATATGTTACATTTTTGTAATATTATAGGATAATTATACAAGGGGGATTTTGTATGACATTTTCTAAAAAGTCACTATGGTTATTGTTCTTCACTTTCACACTAGCGCTCGTTTTAGCGGCTTGTGGTGACGATGACAAGGAAACATCTCGTGAACCAGAAAAAACAGAAGGAACAGAACAAGGCTCATCAGAAGAAGCCACTTCTGATGGAGGAAATCTAATTATTGCTGAATTATCAGATGCTCAATCATTAGACCCACATGGATCAAACGATGTATCATCTTCAAACGTACAATCTAACATTTACGAAACATTATTAGTGCGTGATGATAGTGGAAATTTAGCTCCTGGTTTAGCTGAGTCATGGAACCAAGTAGATGAGCTAACATGGGAATTCAAGCTTCGCTCAGGCGTTACTTTCCATGATGGTGAACAATTCAATGCGGAAGTTGTGAAGAAAAACTTCGACCGCTTGTTAGACCCTGACGTGGCATCTCCACGAGCACACCTTTTTGAAATGGTAACTGAAGTAAAAGTAATCGATGATAATACAGTACAGTTTATTACAGAATATCCTTTCTCACCTTTACTTGCGCACTTAACACATAACGGTGGTGGGATTATTTCACCCAAATCAATTGACGCTGATTATGCAGCGATGCCTGGTAAAGATGCAGGATCTGTTATTAGTGTAACTCCAGTTGGAACGGGTCCATTTAAGTTTGAGTCTTGGACACCAGGTACAGAAATTAAGCTAGTTAAAAACGCTGATTACTGGGGAACACCAGCAAATATCGATTCTGTAACTATTAAAGTAGTTCCAGAAATGGCTACTCGCGTTGCAGAATTACAATCAGGAAACGCTCATATTATTGGAACTGTAGAACCGAACCAAGTTGCTAACGTGAATAACTCTGGTGTCGCTACAGTGGACGATACAGCTTCTACATCTTTAACTTATATTGGTTTTAATACGAACAAAGCACCATTTGATAATCCGCTTGTACGCCAAGCCATTTCGAAAGCAATCGACCGTCAAACATTAATCGATGGTATTTATGAAGGATTTGGTATTCCAGCGATAAGTGCGCTTTCTCCTGGAATCTTTGGTTATACAGAAGATGTGACATCAATGGAATTTAATATTGAAGAAGCAAAAGCTTTACTTGCTGAAGCAGGTTATGCAGACGGTTTCAAAACAACTATTTGGACGAACGATAATCCTGTTCGCCAAGACGTAGCTGTCGTGTTACAAGAAGGGTTAAAGGAATTAAATATTGAGGTAAGCATCGAAGTGCTAGAGTGGGGTGCATATTTAGAAAAGACAGCTGCAGGTGAGCATGATATGTTCATTTTAGGTTGGTCAAACTCTACTGGTGATGCAGACTACGGTTTATATGCTCTATTCCATTCTTCTCAGCACGGAGATCCAGGTAACCGCTCGTTCTACACAAATGCGGACGTGGATGCTTTGTTAGATGCAGGTCGTCGCGAAGCAGATCAAACTGCTCGCGAAAATATTTACAAAGAAGCTCTTCAAAAAATCTCAGATGATTCACCAGTTGCATTCGTTATACACCCATCCATCTTAACAGGTGTATCAAATAAAGTGACTGGCTTTAAAGTAACAGCTGATAGTATGTATCACTTAAAAGATGTAAAGATTACTGAGTAATTAAGAAAAGTCAAGCGACCTCGAGGAGCTGGGCGCTAAAAAAAAGGAGTTGACTGAATACCAGTCAATTCCTTTTTAAATATAAGCACGGTAGTAACCGTACCGGACTATATATTTTTCAATACTACTCTTGTGCTGTTTACTTACTACATCACTTTGACTTTTCAGTTTCATTAATTCTTCAAACGTCATAGGGTTAGGTGCTGGTAGCTGTTCTTTTGTTAATTTGCTGCCATTATACTCACTCAAAAACGCATTGGCCATAACAAGATAACCTTCCATTGTTGGATGAACATCTGCTATATTTGGCAAATAACGTTCTGCATTTTCAGCAAATGGCTCCGCTACTTGGATATAAATAGCCCCATACTGTTCAGCTTGTTGTTTTAAAATATCATTCAACAATGTAAGTTGCTTTTCAGTTCCTATTTTTTGCGATGAATGGACGTGAGGATAAGGAAAATAATAGCCCATTACATACACTTTTGCTTTTGGTGCATATTGTTGAACTTTTTCTAGTAACACAATTAAATTTTTACGTGCACGATTTAAAGCAAAATCAGCAGATAGCTGGGAAAAAGTGAGTGTACCCGCAGACGGATTGACTTGTACAAGCGGTAGTAAATCATTTGCACCTGCAGAAATGGTGATTAATGTCGCGTCCGCTAATAATGCACGAGCATCCTCTTGTTCTATACGGTTTACTAGATCTGCTACTGTATAACCTGGAAATGTTAATTCCTTTGTGTACTTACTTAATTGTCCACTTAATGCTAGTTGTCGAGCAATTAAGTCTGTGTAACCCGTGTCAATTTCACGATACGGTGTTTGCCCTGCTGCGAGCGAATCTCCAAGCGGTATATAAATTTCTTGTGCTGCAGCTTCTGTTGTAAAAAGTAAAAATAGTACAAGAAGCACCCACTTTTTCATTTCGTAACACCCACCTCTTACTACATCTTTAAATTAAAATGCCCAACTACCTTGTCTGAAAATTGGCTCCATCGTACCGTCAGCTAATTCCCCATCGATATCCATCTGTCCACTACCAATCATAAAATCTTCATGTGTAATGGAAGTATTAATACCTAGTGTTTCTAGTTGACCTTGCTCTAACTCTCGACCACCTTCATAGCATGTTGGATATGCTTCCCCGATAGCTAAATGGTTGGATGCATTTTCATCAAATAATGTGTTGTAATATAAAATGTTGGACGCCGAAATAGGTGACTCGTGGGGTACTAATGCTACTTCACCTAAATAACTCGATCCTTCGTCAGCTTTAATTAACTCTTGTAGTAAATCATTCCCTACTTGGGCTTCCGCTTTAATAATTTTCCCTGCTTCAAACGTTAATGTAAAACCGTCGATTACATTTCCTTTGTATACTAACGGCTTCGTATTGGAAACAGTGCCGTTCACGCCATACTTGGAAGGTAATGTATATACTTCTTCTGTCGGCATATTGGCAATAAAAATAGTTCCTTGAGGAGTTTTACTACCTCCTGTTTGCCAAATATGTTTTTCAGGTAGTTCAATCGTTAAGTTTGTTCCAGGCGCTTTATAATGAAGCTTTTTATATTTTTTTGCGTTTAATTGTTGTGCGCGTGCTTCTAAATTTTTCACATGAGTATGCCAGTTTTCCACAGCACTTCCTTCACCGATATGCACTGTTTTAAAAATTGCATCCCATAATGCCTCTACTTGGTCTTCTTCCGGTAAATGTGGGAATACTTTAGCAGCCCATTTTTTTGATGGAACAGCCATAATAGACCAGGCAATATCATCATTCATGACTGCTTTTCGATAATTAACAAGTGCTGCTCCGGATGCTTTTTGCTGAGCTGATAATTTGGCTACATCAATACCTGTCAATAAATCTGGATCCTCTGCATCAATCCAAAGTAAGGCACCTTGACGTTCAATTAGCTCTTCTCGCTGTGCGACAATCCATTTTGGGAATTTTTCAATTTCCTCTTCCGTAGTATGTTCATAAAATGCTCTCTCAAAAAAGGCATCTGTTAAATTCACATGCACACGGCTAGCCCCTGCTTCGTATGCTTTTTTTACAACAAGGCGTGTAAAATCTAACGTTTCTGTTGAAGTATTAATTAATAAGTATTGTCCTTGTTGAATATTGACCCCAACACGCACAGCTAACTCAGCATATTCAGCTAATTTTTCTTCAAATGACATAGCTAATTCCCCTTTCTGTACTCCTTACTTTTACTGAATTTAATCCCTCTGTTATCAGATTTCGATTTATAAGGCTTTTTCTCTTGCTTACTTGCCAAAGGTTTTGAAGGGGCTACTGTTTTTGAGTTACCTTCCATTAACATGCCTTGACTCCATACTTTTTGTACAGCCTTAAGTGATAATTCACGAATCCATTTCTTATATGTTTTTTCGTCTTTATAAGAGAGCAGCGTTAATACTTCACCATCTGCACCCGCGCGACCAGTTCGACCAGAGCGATGTGTATATTGTTCAATCGTACGTGGAACATCTACATGAATAACATGTGTTAAACCTGAAATATCTAAACCACGTGCGGCAATATCAGTCGCAATTAAAATTCTCGCTTCCCCATTACGGAAACTATCTAGTGCTTTTTTTCGTTCCTCTTTTTTCATATCGGAATGAAGAGCGACGATTGGCGCATCTTTATAGGCTAATTTATTTTGTTTCATTAATACTTGATCGATATTATTTACGAACGCAAGAGCACGCAAGCCTTCGACATTCGCTAAGCGGCGGAGCATATCCGTTTTGTCACGCTCATCTACTTTCACAAAGGAATGGACAACTTTACCAAACTTCACCATATCTTCAGGCTTAATTTTAATGCGCATTGGTTCAAACATCATACGCTCTGCTACAATTTCAATTTCCTCTGTAATGGTTGCTGAAACAACCACTACTTGACGTCCATATGCAGCTCCATCGATGAACGACTTGATGACAACTCTATACTCTCGGCTAAGCAATTGATCACATTCATCGAGGACAACCGTTTCAATTTCTTTTAGCTTTAGCTTTCCAGCACGCGCTAGCTCATTTAAACGACCAGGAGTACCGACTACAATCGTTGGCTTTTTCTTTAGTTTTTCAATTTGACGTGCCGAGTTAGCACCACCAATTAATTGTTGAACTGTAATATCTGTGCCGGCCGTCCAATCGCGAATGACTTCGACAATTTGCATGGCAAGTTCCTGTGATGGTGCGACTATTAACGCTTGTGTTTGTTTTTTACTACCGTCTACTTTATTTAAAATCGGTAACACATACGCTAATGTTTTTCCTGAACCTGTAGGTGACTCCGCTACGATATCTTTTCCTTCTAACATAGCTGGAATCATTAATTGTTGGATTTTCATTTCTGTTTCAAAAGACCATTTGTTTTGTAATGTCTCATTTAATAATTGAATAACTGACATTGCTATTTCCCACCTTTTTTCTACTAACTTTTAGTGTAACATATTTAAGAAAAGCGTAAGCGCCCATCATAGCCACAACCGCTACTCACAGACTTTTTTCGCTTTCGCTACGAAAGGGCAATTTTTCCTTTCTAATCTTTCAAGAAAAAAGAGGATGTACTTTACATCCTCTTTTAGTTATTTAATTCATAACCACAAGCAGTAATGGCCACTTCCGCTAAAACATTTAGTGAATCAATATAACGTTTCCCAAGCTTTAGCTCCTTATTAACGATTGACAGCTCTGTGCAGCCTAAAATGACGTAATCACAATTTTGCCCAAATATTGCCTCTTCAATTGGCTTCCAATCGTCATACGTTACTTCTTTTCCTGCCTTTACATAATCATAAATAATCGACATTACTTGTTGTTGAATACGATTATTTGGAAGAACAGGTTCAATACCGACTTCCTGTAATGCAGCTTGATATACATTCGCTGTCAGTGTGCCGTCTGTCGCTAAAATACCAACACGACGTGCACCAAGTCCACTAGCACGTTTGGCAGTTTCACGAATCATATGTAGTATAGGCACAGGTGACGAAGCCTGCATTTCATCATAAAAAGTATGTGCCGTATTGCACGGAATACAAATAATGTCTGCTCCTACAGAAGCCAGTTTTTTTGTATCCCTTTGCAAATAAGGCACTGGATTGTCATTTGTTTGATCTAAAATATAGGCAGTTCGGTCCGGAATCGTAGTGTCATTATCAATAATAGTATGCACATGTTCCTGATCCTTACTCGCTTTTGTACGACGAACGATTATTTCACCGATAAGCATCGTTGCTAGTGGACCGACTCCACCAATTATACCTAATGTTTTTTTCATTTTATTCTGTCAGACCTTTGTTGTTAAAGTATTTCTTATATTTACGATAGTAATTTAAATTATTGAGCGTTAATTTTGCCCAGCGTTTGGCATTCATATCTTCTTTAAAGAATAACGAATTCGTATATTTACCTTGTCGAATTAAGCTTTTTGCTTCAATTTTCATTTTTTCATTCGACGCATATTTAAATAAAACGCCTTTCGGAATAATCATCCACAAATGCTTATTATCCGCATATGTTAGCTCTTGCTTAATATTCAGCATATGGTCATCTGCCACATATTTCATAATATTATAACCAGCTGCTGTAACAAAATAGCTTGAACGGCCGTTTCGTAAGTTGATTTCAAATAACTTGTACTGTCCATCACGCACATCATATTTCATATCAAAGTTGGCAAAGCCTGTATAGCCTATATCCTCTAAAAAGAAGCGCACTTGATCCATTAGTTCTTTATCATATGTTGTAATAATGGCTGCATAGCTTCCAATTCCTTCAGGCGAATGCTCCTCTAAAATCGGATTACCTAAACACATTAATTTTACTTTACCATCCTTACCAACATAAGCATTTAACACGCGCATATACGAATCATCGCCAGGAATAAATTCTTGAACGATCATTGTATCTTGGTAGCTTGAGCTATAGATCGCTTTAAAAATGGCTGTTTTCTCCGCTTCATCATGCGCAATAAATACTTTTTTCTTCCCTGGGAATGAGCATGCCCAATATTCTACTGAGTTAGATGCTTTAATAATAATCGGGTAATCAAATGGTGGCGTAAAGTCTTCATAATCAGCTGCTGTAACAGTTGTTGTCCCAGGATATTTGAAATCGTATTTTTCACACATTTTATAAAAGTTTTCCTTTAATAAAATTTGATCCATTAACGATTCATCAATATATGGCACTGTGAAGTATTCTTGCAACATAGGCTTATTCTTAATAATGAGCTTTGCGTAATCGTCTCCACAAGCTAATAATAGTAGGTTTTGGTTTGCGTACTGCTGAGCAATTTTTTTCATCGCTGGTACAAACACATCTTGTTCGTTTAAACGATCAATTTGCTGGAAATGCAAAATTCGGCTATTTTGTGTTGCTGTTAAATGTGAACGCCCTAAAACTAACGGTTTAATACCGTATGCTTCATAAAAAGCACGCGCCATACCATATGCATTCATATCTGATCCTAATAATATCGGTAAAAATGGTTGCTCCATTATCATTCAACTCGCTTTAAGTTTGTTTTATAGCCTATAGTTTATCATATTTTATCTCATGGTCACGCGGAAAGTGTGGAATAATTAAAAACTTCTATGTACATAAAAATGAGGATGTGGGTTATTTTTCCACATCCTCTATATTCTTATTATAATTCTTGTCGCAATGCATGTATTACTTCAATTTTCGTCGCTTTTCTCGCTGGTCGCCAGCCTGATAAAATCGCTACTAGCAAACTTATACCTCCTGCAATAATGACTAAATGAAGCGGAATGAGTGAAAATGTAAATTCAGTTTTCGTTAAGCTGTCATCTGATAATGCATAAGCAAGTACATGCGGTAATATCGCATTTGCTCCGAAGCTAATCCCATACGATAATAAAATTGCTAAGCCTGTCCCCAATAAACCAATAAACGCACTTTCCATTAAAAACAAGCGTTGAATTAATGCTGGTGATGCACCAATCGCTTTTAATACACCTATTTCTCTTGTACGCTCTGTAACAGCCATTGTCATCGTATTAAAAATACCAATTGAAGCAATTAAAACAGCAATTGTTCCTATGAAAATCAGACCAATTTTAAATATAAGGAAAAATAAATCCATTTCCTCTAATTGTTCAACGACAGAGTATACTTGATAGCCTTGCTCTTTTAATTCAGTTAAGACAGGCATTACATTTTCCAAAGAGTCTACATATATTTTAGTCGATGGATATGTGACTAATTCCGGGAATTGCTCTAATAAGCCTTGTCCAAAAAGAATAGAAGAATCAATATACCAATCATAAGAAGGTTTCTTTAATATGCCTACTACTGTAAAAGTAGCTGTTTCTGCTTGTGTTCCTTCTTCATCCATTGTTAATTCAAGCTTTACTTGCTTACCTAATATTTCTCCTTTATAGCCTTCCTCTTCCCCGTTATACCATGTTCCATTTGCTTCTGCTTCTTTTGACTTACGCTCTATTTCAGCTTGATCTGCTTCATTTAATAAGCTTTGTGCGTAATGATAGCCAACAACAATCTCATTTGGAGCTTGTGGTAATCGCCCAGCGCTTAAGTTCGAAGGAAGCTTCGACTGCGCTTCCATATCAAGAATGACACCTTGTGAGTAGCCAGTTCGATCCTCAAATGTGGAAGTAATCGAATGACCAATGTCGGCTTTATTTAGCACGACATTAACATGTTCAACTCCGCTAATCCACTTCTCGTCTTCTGCCGATAAACTTTCATCTCCCCAAAGATCTATTTCTGTTACTTGCTCTTGATTTAAAATTTCATTGCGCATCGTTTCTTGTATGCCAAAGCCGATAGAAGCAAGTACAATTAAAAAGGCACAGCCAATCATTGCAGCTAACACAGTTGTCGTTACACGCAGCTTATTTTTTCGCATATGTTGCCATATAAATTGTAGTTGATCTTTAAATAACATCTTACTTCTCCTCCACTAAAACACCGTCTGACATGCGAAGCGTTCGATCTGCAATAGACGCTACCTCTTCATCATGTGTAATGATGACAAATGTTAAATTATGTTCGATATTTAACTGCTGCATAAGCAATAATATTTCTTGCTCTGTCTGCATATCTAAGCTTCCTGTTGGTTCATCTGCTAAAATAATGGGCGGATCGGTAATCATCGCACGTGCAATTGATACACGTTGCTGTTGCCCACCTGATAACTCATTCGGATAATGGTCAGCAACTTCTGTTAACCCAACCTTTTTTAATAACTCTTGTACTTTCTTTTTGCGAATAGCCGGGCTTACACCTTTTAATTTGAGTGGCAGCTCAATATTTTCAAATACATTTTGTCCCGGAAGTAGCTGAAAGTTTTGAAAGATAAAACCGAAATTTTCAAGACGAAATGCCGCGCTTTGCTTCTCAGTAAAATAAGCCGTTTCTACTCCATTTACCATTATGGATCCAGCGTCAGGTTTTAAAAATCCAGCTATGACTTGTAGTAAAGTAGATTTACCAGAACCACTTTTTCCTACAATAGAAACAATCTCACCTTGCTGAACGCTAAAGCCAATGCCTTTTAATACATCGACCTTTTTTTCCTTGCCCTTTTTACCAATTAAAAATGTATGGTGTAAAGATTTAACTTCAATCATGCAATCAATCCCTTATTTAAAATGATGTAATTAGTTTATCTAGTAAATCTGAATATCTATGTAGGAGGTTTCTGAAGATTTTCTTAAGAAATGTTTAAACTATTGTTTGAGCC
>DEQI01000284.1:0-7040 GCA_002360295.1 Planococcaceae bacterium UBA3370 | reverse complement strand
TTCCTACAAAAAAAGATGGCGTCCAAGAAAACCTGGACACCACCTTAATAATTGTCTATTATTCTATAACTTTAAACATTTTGAACAGGGCGTAACGTATGCTTCAATACTTTCCCTGATGCATTTCGAGGCAATTCATCTAAAAATTCTACCTCATAAGGCACTTTATATTTGGCTAGCTGTGTTTTAGCATAATCTAGCACATGCTGCTCCGTTAAATGCCGGCCTTCTTTTACGACTACAAACGCTTTTGGCACTTCACCATATAGTTCATGTGGTACGCCTACAACAGCAGCTTCTAATACTTCCGTTATTTGATAAAGAACTTCTTCAATTTCAATCGGATAAATATTTTCCCCACCACGAATAATCATATCTTTTTTCCGATCGACAATATATAAAAAACCTTCTTCGTCAAATCGACCTAAATCCCCTGTATAAAGCCAGCCATCTCGCACGGCCAATGCTGTTTCCTCAGGATTTCTTAAATACCCTTTCATCACCTGAGGACCTTTAACACATATTTCACCCACTCCTCCCGTACTTACTTCCTCTCCATCAGGATTCATTAAACGTACTTCCGTTTTGGCAAGTGGCTTCCCAACAGATCCTATTTTCGTAAGCGCATGTGCATCCAGTAATGACGTAGAAGCAGGTGTGTTTTCCGTTTGTCCGTATAAATTTTGGACAGCAACATTCGGAAACGTTTCTTTTAAATTTTTTACTAATTCATATGGCATGGGCGCCGCACCGTAACAAAATAGCCTAAGTTGTTCGCAGTTATATTGTTTAATTTCTGGTAAACTTAACAGCAATGAGTACATAGCTGGGACACCAAAGAAAATTGTTGCTTTTGTATCAACGAGATCTCGTAGTGTTTGTGTCGGAGAAAAAGCTTCTGACACAACAACAGTTCCCCCTTTATACAGCGTAGGAACAGCAAAAACGTGGCTACCGGCACAGTGAAATAGAGGCGTGCAAATATACATTCGATCCTTTGCTGTCATTTGCATCGACTCTGACCATATAGTCGCTGCTTCATAAATATTTTTATGTGTTAACATCACTCCTTTTGGTTTCCCCGTCGTTCCAGAGGTGTACATCACAACTGCTGTATCCTCCTCATTCAGTGAAACCTCATAGGTTGTGTTATACGAATCATCATCTAATATAGCGCGGATATGCTGTAAATTAAGTGTTTCTTTGAATATATGCTGGCTTGGTTTAATCGTCGACTCGAGCCTTTCATCATAAATAAGGACAGTTGCTTCAGAATGGATAAAAATATATTCTACTTCTGGTGCAGCCAGTTTCGTATTGACCGGCATCACTGTTAGTCCAGCAATTTGCACACCATAATAGACAGCTAAAAATAAGTCCGAGTTCAACATAAACTGGGCAACGATATCTCCCTTCTGATAGCCTCTACTTGTTAAATAGGAAGCTACCTTTCTAGCATTATAGAATAATTTTCTGTATGTCCATTGTTGCCCGTCAAATATTACTGCGACATCATGAGGCTTACTTAGTGCATGCTGAGTTAATACATTTGTAATAAACATCTAACATCCCCCTTATAGCTAAGTAATCGAGACTTTACCGAGCGAGCAAATAGTGAATATTGTTTAATATCTTTTGAGGGTAGACACTACTCCGCTCTGTTGTATCTGAAAATTCAGATTTATTTACAGTATAATAGAAAATATAGCTTTATAGCAATAAATAGAAGTAATCTATTTATCATGATTTAGTTGGGTGGTTTTGTTAGTGAAGTAAACAGTGGATTACAGAGGGGTAAAGCCTATCTGCTAAGAAAGCGCAAAAAAGCATTCAGCTTCAAGTGGTACTAATTTTAACTTATTTTGATCAGGCAGATATTTTAGTATAATTATACTATCATTTTTTCGAGGTGTTATTTATGAAATATGCGTTACTTGGAGACTTACACTCCCATACTGAAAAGACAAAGCAAGTTTTACAGCACATAAAGGAAATTGCCCCTGACGCAATGGTGTTAGGGCTAGGTGATTTATATGAGTGTACAATAGGTAAACGAAAGGCAGGCACTGTACGTAATGCAAAGCTAGAGGAAGCTGCAATCATTACGTCAGAATTTGAAGAACTACTTACTTTCCCGTCAATCATCGGTAATCAAGAGGAACGAATTGCGCTCGTTACTGGGCTTAAGCGATTTTCTCAGTATGAAGAAAAATTCACTATAGAAAAGGCAACTTTGCTTCACGGTCATCAATTTGATTGGGACGAACATTTCGAACCTACCTTCCCTAAAATAGATACGCCACTGCTGTTTTTTGGACACAGTCATCGAGCAGCCATTTATGAAGAAGGTATTCGAAAAGAAATTACATATAACTGCCCTATTTATGTTGGAGATAAACCTTACGTGATTAATGTTGGCTCAGTGATTGAAACAATGGATTGGTGTTTGTATGATAGCACTGCAATGACCGTCACATTTCTTCAAGCTAATTAGTAGCTATTGAAATTGATTTACCCCTCCTCGCCAACGCGTTATTATCCCAAGCGTCTTATCGATCGTCCAGGAAAGTAGGATGGCGAGAGCGGCAATCAACCCAAAGTTATGCACATCACTTATAAAAGTTTATTGTATAATAAGGCACTTTCGATTTGTCGTATGAGACACCGACTAAAATACTATCAACACTATCTAATAAAACATTAGGACGATGCCCTTTACTATTTAGCCATTCCTCATGAGCGTAGAAAGCGTTAAACTGCCCATAGGCAATATTTTCAGCAACAATAGAATGCTTAATATTGTATGCGTCAAAACGTTGCTTAGGGGATAAACCTTTTAAGTTCGTATGCGAGAAATAATTATTTTTCGCCATATCATCACTATGTAGATACGCGACATTTGTAGAAGATGCTTTATTTACTAATGGAGTAAGTCCTTCTTTTGTACGCGCTTCGTTTATTAACTCAATTAGAATACTTTCATTAGCACGCGCTACTTTTGCATTAACTGTACCCCAGTAACCTTGTTTCTTTGTCTCTTCTTCTATATTAACCCACATAATTGAACGAACAATATTCTTCTTAAACTTATCATAGAAAAACGTTACAAACTTATCGTCCATTACATATATACCGTAAATATTTTTAAAGCCATTGCCGTTATAAGCATTGGCATATTGATATTGGGTATTCCCTTTTATAAAGTGTTGAATCGGTTTGCCGTATTGTTTTATGACATCCTCATATGTAGATGTGCCAACTGTCATTGAAAATAGTTTTGTCCCATTTTTAGCCGTATATTGCGCTTTAATTTCATTTGTTAAAGGTTGTACACCAAAAAATTCAGCCTCTTTGTTTTTACCCGTTTGTTTCCAATCGAAATCATACTCACTATCGAAAGTTTTGAGTGCCTTGACAGTGAATTGATTTTTCTCTATGTTCACTCCAGCAACTTCCTGTGATTCAGCTAATGTATTATTAGTATAGTTCATTGTACGGACTAAAAATGTCGCCAGTTGACCGCGCGACAGAGGGCTGTTCGGCAAAAAGCTTTCACTAACGGTAATGCCATTTCCATATAAAATATTAATAAATTCATATGCCCAATCCGATTCATTTACATCGTTAAACGCATGCTGTTGAGCTGTTGTCATAGAAAATATATTCACTAATATTTTGGCGAAATGACTTCGCTTTAAGTACCCATTAGGATTAAAATGCCCATCTGTGCCAGCTATTATGCCAGCCTCATATGACCATACGATGGCATTGTAATGTGGATGGCTCTCACTAACATCTGAAAATCCTGTGTATTGGCGCACTGCAGACATTTTTCCATGGAATAAATCGTATAAAATTTGCATCGTTTCACTACGTGTAATACTTTCATTCACTTTAAATTGTTGCCAATCTAGAGCATCAAATGCTCCCTGTTGATCTAAATAAATGATAGATTCCTTATGAGTACCTTGAATATCGGTAAAGTTTTTTTCAGCAAAGGTTGGCACTGTTAACATGCTCCATACAGCTACAGTTAATAGTCCGTACTTCCACTTCTTCATGGTATGATTGCCTCCTACATTAGATAGTATCTATCTTAGTATACAGGAGAAATCTGGAATAATTTAAATAATTTTCTCTTATCTATACCGTTAAAATATTCTTGAAAAAGCACTTATTATTATCCAACCTTACTAACTATAAAATAGAGTGTGTTTTATTGTTTTTTTGCTCTACATACCAAACTTTTGCCTGAAGCCACATTTTCTACATAATTCTTCTACGGCTTCTCGTCGTGAAAATCCTTCAAATAGATTATTCGCTCGTTCCCCTTCTACGATGTCAGAAAATGATGTTTCATGGATATTTCCTAAGTTAATAACACCTTCACCATCTAAACAACAAGGAACAACTGTGCCATCTACTAAAATCGCAGCATGACTGCGTAATGCATGACAGAACCCTTTTCCATCATCCTCTGGAGCTAGTAAGCTTGGCCACTGGAACTCATGGTCTTGATTTAAATAAATGTTACGCCCTATTTTCACTCCGCTACCAGGTTCCACACGTTCCTCAATTTTATAATCTAAGTTATATTCCTTTTCTAATATTTCAAGCGTTTCTCGGTTACGACGAGCTGCAATTTCAGTTACATTATCTTTTTGTAAATTCCATAAACGATATGAAATGAGTACATTATGTTCCTGCGCTTCTCGGACGAATTGTAGTATATCCCCTAAATATTTTTCGCGATTTTCAGACCCTTCATGTCCATCAAAGCTATGCAATGAAAAATTCATTTGACGAAGTGCTGGCTTCCCTAAAAGCTTATGCGCATTTTTTTTAATAAGCGTGCCATTCGTCGTTATATTTACCTTGAACCCTTTTTCATGTGCTGCATCTAGTAATTGATCAATTCGAGGATGCAAAAGCGGTTCGCCTTTAACATGTAAATATATATATTTCGTATAAGGACGAATTTCATCTAAAATTTTATTAAATTGCTCCACCTTTATTAACCCTTTCGCCCGGGCTGTAGGAGGACAAAAACTACATGCTAAGTTACAAACACTTGTTATTTCGATATATACCTTTTTAAATGTTTTCAAGTTCGTTTCACCATTCCAAATTATTATTTCGACAATCCCATTCATTTTAGCAAATTTCATCGTTTATAGCGTATGAATTCGTCTTAAATAATGTAGCTTTCGTATAATGGGTGCTTTTTAATGGAATACTAAATTGCGCTAAACAAAAGTATTATCGGTAAAATGGGAGGAATTACAATTGTCCATAAAAGGAAAAACATTATCGATTTTCGCTTTAGGTGGTATTAATGAAATCGGTAAAAATATGTATGTTATTCAATATGCTGATGAAATTTTACTTGTCGATTGCGGGGCTAAATTTGCGGATAATAGTTTATTAGGTGTAGATTTAATCATTCCGGATCTTTCCTATTTAATTGAGCATAAAGACAATATTTTAGGTTTGCTCGTTACCCATGGGCATGAAGATCATATTGGGGGTATTCCTTATTTCTTAAAAAAATTAAACATTCCTATTTATGCAACACGTTTTACGCTTGGTCTCATCGAGCTGAAATTAAAGGAACATAAGCTTTTAAGAGAAACGGAGCTAATTGAATTACATGCAGATTCCATACTTCACTTTAACAAAATAAATGTCAGCTTTTTTAAAACGAGTCATAGTATTCCCGATTGTTTAGGAATTGTTTTTCAAACACCAGAAGGAAATGTAGTCCATACAGGAGATTTTAAATTCGATTTAACACCTGTTAATAATCAATACTCAGATATTCATAAAATGGCAACTATCGGGGAAAACGGTGTATTAGCACTTATTTCTGAAAGTACAAATGCAGAACGTCCTGGATCTACACCTTCTGAGCAACTAGTAGGAACTCATATTGAAGAGGCATTTTTTAGAGCGAAACAAAAAATATTTATATCAACATTTGCATCAAATGTTAATCGTGTTCAACAAATTGTCAACGCCACATTAAAAACTAATAGAAGGCTCGTTTTACTTGGTCGAAGTATGGTTAACGTTGTATCTGTCGCGAAACAGCGTGGATACTTAGACGTACCTGATTGGATGATTGTCGATGCGCGAGATGCTAACCAAATGCCACCTGAAAAAGTCGTTGTTTTATGCACAGGTAGTCAAGGAGAACCATTAGCCGCGCTTGCAAAATTAGCTCGAGGCCATAATCGAGATATTAAAGTATTACCTGGAGATACGGTTATTTTAGCTGCATCCCCTATACCTGGAAATGAGAAAGCGGTATCGCAAATCGTGGATCATTTATTTGAACTGGGGGCTCATGTTATTTATGGTTCATCTAGTCATACAGGGATGCACGTTTCTGGGCATGGCTACCAAGAAGATTTAAAGCTCATGCTGACGTTGATGAAACCTAAATATTTTATACCGATTCATGGTGAATATCGAATGCTTTATTTACACCGTATGTTAGCAGAATCAGTTGGGGTACCACGAGAGAATGTCTTTATTCTTAAAAATGGAGATGTTGTTGACTTTGAAAATAAAATAGCAAGACAAACACGTGATGTACCTGCTGGTGATACGTATGTTGATGGACTTAATATCGGAGAAGTAGAGGAAATTGTATTACGCGACCGTAAACAATTATCTGAAGTTGGTATGCTTGTCATTGTTGTAACAATTAGTACCGTAGATGGGCGTATGTTACTAAAGCCTGATACAATCTCCCGTGGCTTTGTGTATGCAAAAAACTCGGAAGAACTATTAAACGATGTAAATGATCTAGTAGCAACAACAGTCAGCAACTTTAAAGAAGCGAATGTACAAGGGATGAAGCGTGCCATTAAAAAAAATGTAGGGCAATTCATTTTTACATTAACAACGAAAAAGCCGATGATTTTACCCATTATTATTGAAATATAATTAAAGAAATGCGCAAGCGCCCCGTTTTGCCCTGACAAGCGCTGCATGGCACTCAAACGAAAGCTGCTTTTCCGCTTTCGATTGAGGGA
>DEQI01000231.1:4099-5742 GCA_002360295.1 Planococcaceae bacterium UBA3370 | reverse complement strand
ACTTCAAAACCGATTGGATGAATAGATGCATTTGGCATTTCCTGTAATATTGAAGGGAAACTAGAAGTTTGAGGCTTCATTTTCGCAAAGCTTGCTAAAGTTTTAATTGGGACGATTAATGTCCAAATCCCAGTGCTGCCATACACTATCGGATAGTCTGGATGTAAGTCTTCCTCATTCAACCCAATCGACTCAGCTAACTGCTTTGTCGATCCTTCGAATGGAACAAATTGTGGGTGTGCTTGCTGCATCGTTATCCATAGTTGACTGTTTTCTTCACGAAGCTGAATAGGTAATACTCCTGCCTTTGTTTCGATAGTGATTGCCGTTTTATTTAATAATCCTTGACGATATAAAGCAAAAATCGTGCCCATCGTTGCATGACCGCATAAATTCATTTCATGACCTGGTGTAAAAAAAAGAATTCGAAAATCGGCTATTGAAGATGGGACAACAAATGCAGTTTCATTAAAACCCACTTTTGCAGCAATCATTTGCATTTGAGATTCATTATAATCTTCCCCATTTAATACAACACCTGCTGGATTTCCTTTCCCTGGAATATGACTAAAAGCATCTATATGCTGAATACGAACCTTTGGCAAAATAAACAATCCCTCTTTCATTAATTCCTACTAGAAGCTTCAGTTAATGAAACTTCTAGTGAAAGGTATTTAAAATTACACAGTTGGTAATAATTTATGAACTACTTCTTGTTTTATTAATTCTTCAAATTGTTGTACTGACATTTCCGTTACTTGTTGTTGACCATATTTGCGTACAGAAACAGACTGATTTTCTTGTTCTTTATCACCCAAAACTAATAAATATGGCACTTTTTTCATCTGGGCTTCACGTATTTTCTTTCCAAGCTTTTCATTTCGGTCATCTAATGAAGCACGAATTCCGCTTTTCTTTAACTGAGCTATTACATTCTCTGCATAAGTTTGGTGAGAGCTTGCTACACCAATTATTTTTACTTGCTCTGGTGCTAGCCATGTAGGAAAAGCGCCTCCAAAATGTTCAATTAAAATCCCTAAAAATCGATCAATCGAACCAAAAACAGCACGATGAATCACGACTGGTCTCACTTTATCGTTTTGCTCATTAATATATGTTAAATCGAATTTTTCTGGTAGCTGGAAGTCCAGCTGTACTGTTGCACATTGATGACTTCGTTTAATGGCATCTTGAATATGAATATCTATTTTCGGTCCATAGAAAGCGCCGTCACCATGATTAATTTTGTAAGGAACACCTAAATTATTGAGTACATTTTCTAATGCTGCCTCAGCTTGCTCCCATAATATAATATCCCCCATAAAATCATCTGGGCGAGTCGATAGTTCGATCTCATAGCTAAAACCAAAAACCTGATACACATGGTCTATAATTTTGAGCGCTAATGTAATTTCAGCTTCTATTTGCTTAGGTGTCACAAAAATATGCGCATCATCTTGACAAAACGTTCGTACTCGCAGTAATCCATTCAATGCACCACTAAATTCATGGCGATGCACTTGGCCAAATTCAGCCATACGAATCGGTAAATCACGATAAGAATGTAAATCATTTTTGAAAATCAACATATGTCCTGGACAGTTCATCGGCTTTAGTGCAAATTTATGCTCATCTACTTCTGT
>DEQI01000231.1:0-3948 GCA_002360295.1 Planococcaceae bacterium UBA3370 | reverse complement strand
CCATTTGCTAAATAAAACGGCATGCCCGGAGCTTCCTCAGAAAACATAAATAGGTCAAGTGCTTTCCCTAGTTTTCGGTGATTTCGCTTTTCTGCTTCTTCTAAAAACACAAAATAATCTTGTAGTTCCTTTTTTGTTGCAAAAGCCACACCATAAATCCGTTGTAGCATTTGATTGTTGCTATCACCGCGCCAATAAGCACCCGAGACTTGCATTAATTTAAAATGCTGCAACTTCCCTGTCGAAGGAACATGTGGCCCTCGACATAAATCAGTAAATTCGCTTTGCTTATATACTGTGACAAGCTCTTTCTCAGAAATATTCGCTAACAATTCTAATTTTAGCGGTTCATGTGCAAATAATTGCTTCGCCTCCGCACGTGACACTTCTTTACGTTGTATAGTGATATTTTCTTTAACAATTTGCTTCATCATTTGTTCTATTTTTTCTAAATCACTTGGTATGAACGAATGATCCACTTCGATATCATAATAAAATCCATTCTCTATAACTGGTCCAACACCAAATTGAGCAGTTGGATATAAACGTTTCACTGCTTGTGCTAATAAATGTGCAGTTGAATGGCGAATAATTTCTATTCCTTCTTTTGAGCTAGCATCATACAAAGTAATTTGTGCATCTTCTTTTAACGGGTACGTCAAATCAACAATGGTCCCGTTCACATTCCCAGCTATAGCTTTTTTACTTAAGCTTGGACTGATTGCTTGTACAATATCAGTTAGAGTAATACCTTGTGAAAATACTTGTTGTTGACCATCTGGAAATTGAATTTTTACTTGTTGATTTGACATGTTCTATTCTCCTTTTCTTAAAAATAAAAAAACACATATGCATCCCAATAAAGGGACGAATATGTGTTGATTACCCGTGGTTCCACCCAAATTCCCACTATATGATAAGTGGCTCATTGATTTTGCTATAACGTCGCAAATAACGGTGTTAGTTTCCTAACACGGCTCCTAGGTAGTAAAAATTTGACGCTGCATTAGGGAGTTCCCAGCCTTGACTCCCCTCTCTTCAAATCGTTCATCAAACTTCATATCCTGCTCATTGCCAATAAATGTATTAAAATTGTTATTCACTATACAGAATATAAAATTGGATGTCAATCCTTTTTCTTCGATTCAATTACAATTGGTTCCATTGTATTTTATCACTATCACGGGTTCAATAATCAATTATGAACAAAACGCTTCTGTTTGTTTTTCTGTTAATTCAATTTCAAAGCCTAAATCTTCAAGCATTTTGTAATCGCTATTCGCTTCTTGTCCTTCTGTTGTTAAATAATCACCGACGAAAATACTATTGGCTGCATACAGTCCAAGTGGTTGTAGCGATCCAAGATTAATTTCGCGTCCTCCTGAAATACGAATCTCTTTAGAAGGATTCATATAGCGGAATAATGCTAGTACCTTTAAGCAATAACGTGGATTTAATTCTTTCGTACCTTCAAGCTTCGTGCCATCAATAGCATTAAGGAAATTGACCGGAATTGAATCTGCATCTAATTGGTAAAGTGCTCGCGCAATTTCAACAACATCCTCCTTTGTTTCTTTCATTCCAATAATGGCACCAGAACAAGGTGAAATGCCATACTTTTTCACAGTTTCCACTGTATTCACACGATCCTCATATGTATGAGAAGTCGTAATATATGAATGGTGACGTTCCGATGTATTTAAATTATGATTGTAACGGTCTACACCTGCTTCTTTTAATTGTTTGGCTTGCTCCTCCTTTAGTAAGCCTAAGCATGCACAAACTTTTAGACCATATTTCTCTTTTATTTCTGTTACAGCTTCACTAACGACATTTACGTCTTTACGTGTAGGCCCACGACCACTTGCTACGATACAATATGTACCGATTTTGTTTTCAAACGCACGTCTCGCTCCTTCTAAAATTTCCTCTTTCGTTATGAAAGGATATTTCTCAATGGGTGCTGTTGATTTAGATGATTGTGAACAATAACCGCAATCCTCTGGACAATACCCACTTTTAGCATTCATGATCATGTTGAGTTTAACTTTTTTGCCGTAATAATGTTTTCGAATGGCAAATGCACCATCCATTAATTTTAATAAATCGTCATCATCACTATTTAAAATGGCTAACGCTTCTTCGTTGCTAATGATTTTCCCTGCAAGTACTTCCTCTGCTAACTGTAAAAAATTCATGATACATGCCCCTTTTTCAATTGTGGAATTTTTAACGCTCTTGCTGTACTGAAAACTTTATATAGTCTTTCAGCTAACAATGCTGATACAATCGCTAAGCAAAAATCAGCTAAAATACTATTTAGGAATCCAACTAGCAAAACATGTGACCAGCTTGTTTGTACATGAAGCCAGAAGTTGAGTGCTACATACAAATACGGTACCGCGATTGCATAAATTAGAAATAGCCCTACTACTGTGGCACCAATAAAATGTTTTTTCGTCGGTTCTTCTACTTTTTCAATGAGCCAACCGATGACAAATGCAGCAAGCGCAAAACCAATTAAAAAACCAAATGTTGGCTGCATCACATAGGTAATCCCACCGCCTTGTGTAAAGACTGGTAACCCAACTAAACCAATACCGATATAAACAAGCTGACTAAGTAACCCATTGCGACTTCCGAGTAAACAGCCTGCTAAAAATACAAACACAATTTGTAATGTAAATGGTACGACTGGTAATGGCACCTTAATAAATGCGCCAATTGCCGTTAAAGCCGCAAACATGGCCATCATGACTAGTGATAACGTTTGTCGTTGTTGCATAACTTACCCCTCCAGCTGTGCAAAAAATTGCTCCATTGTTTCTTTTGTTGTATTGATCATAAAGTGCATTTCCTCATCTGAAATAATATAGGGCGGCATAAAATATAAAATATTGCCCAATGGTCGAATAAGTAGCCCTTTAGCAAGTGCTTTTTGATATATTTGATAGCCTATCCTTTCCTCACTAGGTAATGGCTCTTTCGTTTCCTGATTGGCGACTAGCTCAATGGCACCAACTAGCCCCACTTGTCGATATTCCCCGACATAAGGCAGATCCTCGAATGCCTCTATAGCTAATGATCTCATTCGTTCCCCTTTTTGTTGTATAAGGTCCATGTAATGCTCCTCTTCGAAAATCGATAACACTTCCAAAGCAACTCGACAAGCTAGCGTATTGCCTGTATAGCTATGTGAATGCAAGAAGGCCTTCATCGTTTGATAGTCGTCGTAAAAGGAATCGTATACGTCATCTGTTGTTAATACGACAGATAAAGGTAAGTAGCCACCTGTTAATCCTTTCGATAAGCACATAAAATCTGGTGATATATTCGCCTGCTCACAAGCAAACATCGTACCAGTACGCCCCAAGCCAACAGCAATCTCATCCGCAATGAAATGCACATCATAGGTTGTACATAACTCTCTTAATCTCTTTAAATAATAGGTGGATACATTTTCATCCCTGCAGCTGCCTGAATTAATGGCTCAATAATCACAGCTGTCATTTCCTCATGATGCTCAGTTAATTCCTGTTCCACAAAGCGAATACATGGGGCGTGACAGCTTTCAGGTTTGTCATTAAATGGACAACGAAAACAATCCGGACCTTGAGCACGTATCGTATCGAGTAAAAGCGGTTGATACACTTCGTTATATAAATTCACTCCCCCTACAGATAATGCACCTAATGTTTCACCATGATAGGCGTCGGTTAAGGCAAGGAAACGTTTTTTTGTCTTTTTACCGCTTTGCATATGATATTGAAAGCTCATTTTCAACGCGACTTCAATAGCTGAGGAGCCATTATCCGCGAAAAATACTTTATTTAAGCCTTTTGGTGTGAGCTGTACTAATTTTTCAGCAACCTGTATCGCTGGTTCATGTGTGAAATTTGCAAAAATGACATGTTCTAAGGTAAATGCTTGTTCACTTAATGCTTTACT
>DEQI01000232.1 GCA_002360295.1 Planococcaceae bacterium UBA3370 | reverse complement strand
GAAATAGCAATAGACGTGTTTTCCGGGAAAAATTCTTTAATTATATCCATGATTTCTTCTATTTGTTTTGGATCCACTTTATAACACCTCTTTTTAAGCATTTTAAATAATTACCTCTATTTTACTACATATTTCTATAAATAGACTAGAATAAGATTTAACAATATTCAACAAATTTCTTTCTTTATTGATAAAAAACCAAGTATAACTCAACCAAAATTTGCCTTTTTATTGTTTGTTTTCTAATAACTTGAAACGAGATGCTAACAATTGAGAATATAGAATTAGGTAATTTCAAAAGTAGTAAAAATTTTTCATGAGATAATCGAACTACTAAAAATTGAAATTTAAGTTGATATAAAATCATAAATTATGGTAATATTCACTGTAGTTAGTAAATTTTGTTCGTTTATTTAATAAAAACATACGGTTATATTAAGTATTTTGCAAGTTTAATTGTAAAATTAATAACTACAGCAAACAAATGGTGTTCGGACTATTTCCAGTAATCTTTTTCAGTACATAGGATTTATCTTTAAATAAATTTTGAAAAATATGCAGAAGCATTCTGAAAGAAAGATGGGATAATCAATGCAACTACATCAACATTCAATATCGGAAACAATTTCGAAAAGGTATTTTCAAGAAATCGATAATATTAACCAATATAGTGGGATAGAGGATTTTTTTGCAATTGAATCGAAATTGCTTTTTGAAATTTATCATTTAGAAGTAGCTAAAGCAAAAAAATCATTACATGAAATCATCGATATTTTAACTGCTCGTTTTGGCAAGCAAGTGATTAAAGTAGTGCGTCATTACTTTATTACTTTATCCTCAATAGTTGCACGCAAGTTACTTGATAATCAAGTACCATCCAAAAAAGCTTTTGCATTTAATTTAGCTTGTGCAGATATGATTGAAAATAAGATGAGAGATGCGGAATTTCTACAATTTGCGGATGATTTAATCGATTTTTACGTTTACTTTATCGCAGATCGTAAGCAACCAACTTTCCGCCATCAAACAGTAAACAAAGTCATTATGTATATTAATGATGAATTAGAAAAGGATTTAACTGTAGAAAGTATCGCAAATAATTTCCATATTAGTACGAGTCATCTATCTCGTATTTTCAGGGAACATGTGGGAATTACTCTAGTTGAATATTTAAATGTGCGCCGTGTGGAAGAATCGCAATATTATTTACGTCATACAAACAAAAGTATTACTTCGATTTCGGATCAATTTCATTTCTGTAATCAAAGTTATTTCACCCGTATATTTAAGAAATATACGGGCGTGACACCGAAGCATTTTCGTGATGAATTGCATCATGAATTTTATCGTTTTGAAATTAGTGAAATGGGCTATGAAAAAGTTTAAAATCATAATATGGACTGATCCGTATGCTTACGGTTCAGTCTTTTTTATGTGAAAAATAAGGGATTGTTGGGTAGTGGAGAATATTTCTTTATGTTGGAAAATTGAGTGTCAGAAGCTATTGCTGTATACTGCATTTAGCGATACTAGATTGTAGGTGAAAAAATGAAAAAAATAGTACTATTTTCAATGCTGGGAAGTTTATTATTTATTCTAAGCGGTTGTCAATCTGTTGAAAATCAGGAAGGCATATTTTTTAATGTTTTTGTTAGACCGATGAATTTCTTACTAGAGTTTTTAGGAAACAGTGTTTTTAATGGTAGTTATGGTTTAGCTATTATTGCGATAACAATCGGCATTCGTTTAATACTCATGCCATTTATGTTGAAAAATTATCGCGCCCAGTCGAAGATGAAGTCGAAAATGGATATTGTGAAGCCTAAAATGGAAGAAATTCAGGCTAAAATGAAAGAAGCAAAAACAAAAGAAGAGCAAATGCAGTATCAACAAGAAATGATGTCTTTATATAGAGAACATAATATTAATCCATTAAACATGGGGTGTTTGCCAATCATTATCCAAACCCCAATTATTATGGGACTATATTTTGCCATCAGATATTCTGCAGATGTAAAGACGCATGAGTTTTTATGGTTTAGTTTAGGTTCACCTGATATTGCTATGACAATTATTGCGGGTATTGTTTATATGGTACAAGCACAAGTGTCATTGTGGACAGTGCCAGAGTCGCAAAAAGCACAAATGAAAATGTTTATGTATATTTCACCAATCATGATTGTTATTATTTCCTTTACATCTATGGCAGCCCTCCCGCTTTATTGGTCTGTCGGAGGACTTTTATTAATACTCCAAACATATATTGGGCGCAAATATTTTTCTGAACATACGGAATAAATTCGTCGGAGCTTGGTTGCTCCGACATTTTTTAGGAGGTACAATGAACGAAAAAGTCTTATCTACTATTTTAGTAGGAATAAGTAGTGTAATGGCCATTTTCTTTGTAATTAAACAGAACTTCGAATTAGCAGTATTATTTTTAACGATCATGTTTGCCTGTTCAAACTTTTTCCGATATAGAAGTTTTAAAAGTCAAGGTTATATAAAAGAAGCAAAGTGGATGCTTGGTTTAGCCATTTTCTTTAGTATCGCCACATTGCTCGTACTCTATATTGTTATAACATAGTAACAATAAGAACTTGAACAAATGATAGAACTAGATTGATTTCCGTTATGGCTGGGACGCTTCCATGAGGCATCCGTTGAATCTCTCACTGCCTTTCGGGTCTCATTTGAGGTGACAATGTTATATAATTTACTCATATAAGGTTATGAAATAAAATAGTAGTAGCATAAAAGAAAGAAGGAGCAGTATGAAAGGCTATACACCGAAAAAAAACAACGATAAATGGAAAATAGCAATTGGTGCAGTGGTTTCTATCGCAATAATGATTGCTATCGTTTTTACTGTTATATATAAAAATGAACAAGCCTCAAAACTAAACACAGAAGAACAACAATTGAGTGAAGAGAATGGTGAACAGCAAAATAGTGTACCTCAAGAAGATGAACTAAAGCCTGAACAACATAACTCAGAAGAAGAGGCCATTATAGAAAAGTCAGAAGAACAAAAATCATCAGTTGAAGTAGATAGTGGGGGCTATCCGGTTACGCATATAGAACCAACTGAACCGACTTATGTTAATGGTGTTATGATTGTTAATAAAACAAATCCATTGCCAAAAACGTATAGTAAAGGCGAGGATCCTGAAGCGCGAGCAGCTTTTGAGGAAATGGCTGCAGGTGCAGAAAAAGATGGATTTACATTAGTAGCGTTTAGTGGGTATCGTTCATATGAATATCAAACGACTTTATATAATAATTATATAAAACGCGATGGAAAAGAAGCGGCTGATCGCTATAGTGCACGTCCGGGTTATTCTGAGCACCAAACTGGTTTATCCTATGATATCGGAGAAAAAGGTCGAGAGGATCTATGGTTAACAAGTGAGTTTGGCGAATCACCAGCAGGGCAGTGGCTTGTGAAAAATGCCCACAAATATGGGTTTATTTTGCGTTATCCAGAAGGCAAAGAAGACATTACAGGCTACATGTATGAGTCATGGCATTTCCGCTATGTGGGTGTAGAGTTAGCAACAGCTATTTATGAAGAGAATACAACATTAGAAGAATATTTAAACATAAAATAATCATTGAATTAGGGGGTGTCCCGAAAGTTTCGCTTTCGGAACACCCCCCATCTGTATGTTTAACCGCTATTTATGTTTATAAGATAGGCGACAATAGACGTGAGATAGATTCTTTAAACTTGACTACGTTAGAGCGGCTATCGTATGTTTCGATTGTTAGCTCTGTGCTGTCAAATATATCTGTTTCAAATATTTCCGCTAAGTTATGAGCTAAATAACGATCATATATGAATGCATTTACTTCAAAGTTTAAGTTAAAGCTACGTACATCAATATTTGCTGTTCCCACAGATGCTACTTCATCATCAACAACGATCATTTTGGCATGGATAAAACCTTTATCATAATGATATACTCGGGCACCGGCTTTTAAAAGTTGACCAACATATGAATAGGTAGCCCAATAAACGAATGGGTGATCTGGTTTATTAGGGATCATAATTCGTACATCAATACCGGACAATGCAGCAATTTGAATAGCATCGAAAAAACTAACGTCCGGGATAAAATAAGGTGTTTGAATATAGATATATCGATTAGCATTAGCAATTAAACGTAAGTAACCATTTTTAATAACAGCCCATTCTGTATCGGGTCCACTTGATACGATTTGAATAGCCGCATCACCTTTTTTGGGGATGGCAGGGAAGTAACGTTCTGCATAACCAATAGGTTGCTTAGAACTTGCTTGATTCCAATCAAGTAAAAAACGGGTTTGTAAAGGATGAACGGCACTACCTTCAATTCGTAAGTGTGTATCACGCCAGTAACCGAACCTTTTATTTAAACCCAAATATTCATCGCCTACATTAAACCCACCAATATAACCGATACGTCCATCTACGATAACTATTTTTCTATGATTACGAAAATTTAATCGAGGATTGATTAAAGGAAGAATAGATGGGAAAAATACTTCAATTTCCCCGCCTACATCTAATAAATCTTTAAAATGACGCTTTCGAACGCCTCGGGATCCCATTTCATCGAATAAAATCCTTACTTTTACGCCTTGCTTTGCTTTTTTAATTGTCGCATCTAAAATGCGTTTTCCTAAATTGTCTAATTTAAAAATATAATATTGAATATGGATATGATCTTTAGCGTTTAAAATGTCATCTATTAATTGCTCAAACTTTTCAGCCCCATCACAAAAGATGTCGATGTGGTTATCCTGTGTTAAAACAGCATTATTTGTTGTTAAATTCATATAAATAAGTTCTTTATAGTCTTCCACATGACCTGCTCGAAATTCTAAACGGTCTTTTTCAAGTGCTTCGATTTGATAATCTATTAAAGATTCAATCCCTATATCTTTTCGTCCATCCCAACGAAATAAGTGTTTTTTACGGAGTTGTCTTCCAAGTAATAGGTATAATACGAAACCGCCAACTGGAAAGAAAAAAAGGACAAGTATCCAAGCCCAGGAGGAGGAAGGATCTTTACGTTCTAGGAAAATGACCGTGATCGCAAAAATTATATTTAAAACTAAAATATATGGGATGATGTAGCTTAAATCAAAATAACTGAACACGCTACTCACCTGCTTTCCTGATATTTTGTACAAGTATCATTATAACGTATTAATGTAATAGATAGGAAGGGGATTGAGTACGTCCAAGATGCAACCACCTTTCGTAAGAGAGAAAGGTGGCGAAAGGTTGTATTGTTGCTAATATTGCTCACTATAAAAATAAATGTCAGTAAAATCGAGTTGTGATAGTTTTTCTCTGTTAATGAAGAAGCTCACAACTCCGGAATTGCCCCACATTATACCTTCTTCATCATTTGAAATAATTTGTAATAGCAACGTATCATAACGCTGTAGAAATGGGGAGTTCTTACGAAAATCATCTTCTATAAAATAAGGGTATCCACCTATTTTATGATTGGCACCTAAAAAAGTAGACAAATAAACATCTTCGAAAGTTTGTCCATCTTCGAAGATATAAGATGATGCATTCGGTATAAAATGAGATAACCGATAATCTGTAGCGGATACTGGCTCGCTCCTCAAAACATATTTAAGAGCATATTCCTTCTCTATAGGGAATGATGCATTCATATTAGGGAAATGGGTAGTCGAATCTTCATTTGCCGATTCATAGTATTGAACTAAAAAATCATCTTGTCTAGTCACTGTATCTGAAAAATTGTAAGCATTTTCTGAAACAAAAAACTGTAAAAGGCCTTGTTGTGGAAAGGGTACTGGAAATGAAAACTCAGAAAAATTAATTTGTGCAAGTAGCCGCATAGCTCGCCCATTAAAATCTTTCGGATACTGTCTCGTTTTAGGGAGGTAGGGAAAGCCGGCAAACTTACTAGCAGCCATTCCAGGTATGTCCTTCTTAATAATTATTTCAGTAAAATGTAAGGCCGATTTTTCTAGTTGTCCTTGAAATGGTACTAATATTTTCGGAATACTAAATGCAACTCGTCGAATCAAAGCTTTTCCTCCAATAACAATAAAAAGTATTCATATGGGTGTAATATATGTACAACTATGAATTCCACTGTTAATAAGTTTTTAAACATTTTTAAAAAGAATGAGCAAAAAAACATTATGAAAAGCAGAAAAACTATATAACAAAAGAGCTACAAGTACTAGAAGAGTTTGGATTAGATGTATAAAGCAATCGGATGAAGGGATGATTGAAAAGAAGAGGTGTCCAGAATGGAAAAGCTTTCGGACACCTCTTCTACTTATTCTAATTAATTTTCACGCAAAGATTTTGTTGAACGTTTAAACAACAAGATGATCAAAATAGATAGTATAGCGATGATTAATGCAATATAGTACGTAAAAGCATCGCCTATTTTAAATAGTGATACGAATAACAGTGGTCCAATAATGCGGCCAAGGTTATCCATTGAATACGTAAGACCTGCTGCAGTACCATATTTACCGCCTGATTCTTTCGATGTAAGGGATACTACACAAGTTCGAGCCAATGCATTTCCCGCAGTAAACACGCATAATGCAAGTCCTGCAAAAAATAAATTGGAGGTAAGGGTGATAAGTAAAAGTCCTAGTGCAGTAATCATTTGTGCCGCCATTAACCATGTCGCTTCATGTCCATCCTTTATTTTTCGGACAACACCGCCTTGAATAGCTGCATCGACAAAGCCGCTAAACATAAATAAGTAACCAAGTTGTAATGGCGTAATTTGTATTCGGTCTATTTGAAATAGCTGAAACGTTGCCTCTACCCCTGCTAAAATAAAGGTTACGAAAAATGAAAATAGAAACAAATAACGTACGCGAAATTTCAATAACGTGCTTGCTCCTTGCGGTATAATGGCACGTTTATTCGCTTCACCTTTCCGTTCAGGTTCACGCAAAACAAATAATGCATATATGAATAGTAATGCAAGTAACGCAGCCGAGATAATAAAAGGAAGTTGCAAGCTAATATGACCTAGCATACCGCCAATTGCTGGTCCGAAAATAAATCCTAGACCGATAGACATGCCCATAAGCCCCATATATCTGTTGCGATTTTCATTGGTAGACATATCCCCTACATAACCTGTTACGGCAGTATACAGCGCACCTGAGAATAATCCTCCGATAATACGGGAAATGTATAAAATGACTAAGTTTTTTATAAAAATACTAAAAATGATAAAGCTAGAACAAAAGCCGATGAGCCCTATTAAAATAAGTTGTTTGCGTCCTATTTTATCAGATAATTGACCCCATAATGGTGCAGTAAAAAAGCTTGCAAGTGCATAGACAGTTAACAATCCACCAACATGAATTTCATTCCAATTTTGTGCGACGATGACTTCAGGTAATACCGGAATAATAATAGCGAATCCTAAATACACTAGAAATTGGATGGACATTAATAATAAAAGTGCTTTTTTCATGACAGACAAACCTGCTTTCTCATTTCAATATCACGTATCCGTATTGTACCTCTTTATATTTGGAAAAAACAACAAATGCACCGTACAGTTGAATAGAGTTAGGAGATAATTCATATAAAAAAAGGGAATGATAAAAGTTTTAACGTGATAGGGATTGGGTAAAATTAAAGAGTGAATTACTTGACATTTTGGAAGTTGTAACATAATTGAAAAACATTTTCATGAAAATACGTGTTATGATGAATATAGCTTAAAAGTCAGACCTCTTATGAGTGCAACTTTTTACGATGAGGAACGTTTAAATTTATATCTAGAAAAGGTTGAGGTGGAACGAATGGCGAAAGAAATTGATTTAAAGAAAATTGTGACCAATTTATCTAAATTAGGCGTAAACGCAACAGTTA
The DNA here is from genome assembly GCA_002360295.1 of Planococcaceae bacterium UBA3370. Lineage (GTDB taxonomy): Bacteria > Bacillota > Bacilli > Bacillales_A > Planococcaceae > Metasolibacillus. The sequence goes on along the minus strand of DEQI01000232.1, from coordinate 56 downwards.
CAAAATCTCGTATTGAGCTTTTGAAAGTTTTGACACCACCAACGCAAACTCCACAT
>DEQI01000017.1:728-2529 GCA_002360295.1 Planococcaceae bacterium UBA3370 | reverse complement strand
GCTTTTTTGGTGTCTAGCTCCGGCGCCCAGCCCCTCCGTTCGAAAGCGGAAAAATGCTTTCGTTTGAGAGCAAACAGCTGTCGGTGCTAAACAGGGCGCTTGTCGGATCGAAATACTACATAAAGTTATAAAAAATTCTCTTTAGTTAATAAACGGTTTAATTGCCCCAAAAGTTGCGGAAAGCTTCCGTATTAAATAAATCTTTGAAATCTCCCCACGTATCTGGCTCGAAGAATTGGAACATCTTACAATATTCAGTTGGCACATCACTTTCTTTCAAATACATAAGGCGTTGTTTAGAGCATGCATTTGTCGCTAACTTGCCAGTCTCGATATCAACGACAACTCCTTCGATGCCACTCGGGACAGTAAATGTTTCATTTGGTTTACCGTTATTCACTGTTTCCATAAAATCAATCCATACTTGCTTTGTTGCAGCCATATCTTCTTGGACCGATAATGTTTTACCTTGATCGTAGCCGTTCCATACGCCTGCTGTAATACTAGGGGTATAACCAATTAGCCATTGATCACTAATGGTTGTACCAGACTTCGCTGCGTAAGTATGTGTCATTCGTCCGCGAAGTGAAACACCCGTAGCAGGTGAATAATCGCTATACACTGGATCAAATATACCTGTCATCATATCTGTTAACAGATAAGCATCCTGTGCAGATAAAATGCGTTTTGTTTTTTTCGGCTTTTTATATTCATAGACGATATCACCTTTTGCATTTTCAATGGATAAAATGGTTGTCGGTGTTCGTTCAATTCCACCCGCAGCAATTGTATTGTAGGCGCTTGTTAAGTCATATAATGATGTTTCAATCGTGCCTAGCGCAATAGACGGGTTATCTTTATCCGTATAGTTTAAGCTAAAGCGCTTCAACATTTCACGGAATGGTTTATAGCCAATTTCCTCTAATGTTTTGACCGCATAAATATTATCTGAAATAGCCATTGCTTGAGCGAGTGACATTTCATGAGTGGCAAATTTTCCATTCACATTTTGCGGTTTATACGTAGCACGACCATTATCATAGGTGAATACGGTTTCCCCAACATCTAAAAACGTCAGAGGGGTAAAGCCGTTTTCTAGTGCTGTTGCGTATAAAATCGGTTTAATAGCTGAACCGGGCTGTCTTTCAGCGAGTGTTACGCGATTATAAGAGCTTGTACTATAATCACGTCCTCCAACGAGTGCAGTTACAAATCCAGTATCCACATCCATACTAACGAAACCGACCTGTAAATCACTATCAGGCATGTTTTTTTCTACAGCTTGCTCTGCAGCTTGCTGGTGGGCTTGGTTGAGTGTCGTTTTAATTGTCCACCCACCCTCACTAATATTTAAATTTTTTGATTCTAAAATGTCAGTTGCTTCTTTCCATACAACATCTAAAAAATAAGGCGCGATGGATTTGCTATTTACCCATTCACTATTTTTGTAAACTAACTGTTCATTCGTTGCACGCGTTCTTTCACTTTTAGTAATCTTATTTTGCTCTTCCATTAAATACAAAATAAGCTGCTGACGATTTGTTGCTTTTTCAATGTTAGCAATTGGTGAATAAATACTTGGTCCTTTTGGAATACCTGCAAGCATCGCGGCTTCGGCAAGAGTTAATTCACTAGCAGATTTACCGAAATAATAACGGCTTGCGGCTTCAGCACCATACATACCATGTCCATAATAAACTGTATTTAAGTAACCTTCTAAAATCTCATCTTTCGAATAAAAGATTTCAAGACGGTAAGCATATAGCGCTTCATTAATTTTCCTTGCCCATGTTTTCTCATG
>DEQI01000017.1:0-650 GCA_002360295.1 Planococcaceae bacterium UBA3370 | reverse complement strand
GCTTTAATATCTGCCAAAATTGCGCCAGCAATACGAGAATAATCAAATCCATTATGCTCATAAAAATCTTTATCTTCTACAGCAATGGTTGCGTCTATTAAATAGGGAGATATATCTTCGAGTTCGGTCCAATACCGTCTTTCAGAAGTATAATAATCTCCTATTTGATGATTTTGACTGTCTAAAAAGACAGACGCTTTCGGTACAGTAAGAGTAGGTGCACCAGCTAGTTGGGCGTAAATTCTTAGTGAAGCAAATGAAACAGCAATAGCGCATAGAAAGGCAACGGCAAACAAAGAGAGTTTTTTAACTCTACGTTTACGCTTTTGTTTACGAATATAGTGTTGTCTTTTCATTCACAATCACCTCATTTTACAAGTATTCATAGTATGTGTCAGACCATTCGTTTTTCATACCGAAAAATTGAAAAACTATTGAACTTTCTGAAAAAACATCTATACTTTTTTTGTACTGTTATAACTACGAACGATTGTTCACAAAAGTTCCATTGATGTTATAACAATGTTACGAAAGCATTTGTTTAACAAAAATTTAAATGGTAGGTGAACGATCCAATGAGATTTGATGAAACGTATTCAGGGAATGTATTTATTAAGAGTCACCCAATCTATGAAGAATCGAAAGCTGTT
>DEQI01000077.1 GCA_002360295.1 Planococcaceae bacterium UBA3370 | reverse complement strand
ACTTTACTTGCCCAAACTTGATTGGGACTCGTTAAAAATAAAACAATCCCGATAGCCAGTCCTAGCACAAATGTAACGACAGTAGAAATAGATGTCATATAAATCGTTTGATAAGCAGCTTCACCCATCGTTTCCCAGTTTACATTCGGAAATAATTGCTCAAGCATGTTCAATCACCTCCGTTTGTACTTCATTTTGTGCGAGCATTTTTAATGCTGCCGCCATATTCTCTTCATCCCCATCAAGATGGACTAGTAACGTACCATAAGGACCACTAGTTGTATGTGAAATGGATCCGTGCACAATATTAACATCAATATTAAATTGCTTAATCAGATGTGACATAACGGGTTGCTCTGTTTTTTGTCCGATAAATGTAAGACGAACAATTTTTCCTGAAGGATAGTTTGCCAAAATTTGCTCGATAGATTCCTTCGTTTCTTGCGTGTTCGATAATTGAGAAACAAACTTTTTCGTAACGTCTGCTTGCGGATTTTGGAAAACGTGTAGGACCTCTCCTTGCTCTACAACTTTCCCAGCCTCCATTACGGCAACACGATGGCAAATTTTTCGAATAACATGCATCTCATGTGTAATTAATACGATCGTTAAGCCAAGTTGTTTATTAATATCAAGTAGTAGTTCTAATATGGAGTCAGTCGTTTCCGGGTCCAGTGCAGAAGTAGCCTCATCACACAGCAATACTTCAGGATTGTTTGCTAATGCACGTGCAATACCGACACGTTGTTTTTGCCCTCCAGATAGTTGCGAAGGATAGGCTTTTTCTCGACCAGCTAAACCAACAAGTTGAATTAATTTTTCCACTCGCTGTGCACGCTCTTTTGGAGGAACACCTGCAATTTCAAGTGGAAAAGCAATATTCTCCTCAACTGTGCGTGACCAAAGTAAATTAAAGTGTTGGAAAACCATACTAATTTTTTGACGAGCTGCTCTTAACTTTTTCCCTGATATGGCAGCAATATTTTCGCCATTGACAATAACAGATCCAGTAGTCGGCTTTTCTAAACCATTAAGCAGACGAATCATCGTACTTTTTCCGGCGCCACTATAACCAATAATGCCGAAAATTTCCCCTTTCTCAATCGAAAAGTTTACATCGTTAACAGCAGTAAAGTGACCGTTTTTCGTCTTATAAACTTTTGTAATATTATTTATTTGAATCATTTCATTGCTCCTTTTTCATAAAAAAAACCTCTCTACTCAAATGAGTAGAAAGGCTTTCGCATTAAAATGTATACTAAAAGTCCGTTCTCTCATCTTCCAAAGGTAAACTTTGCGTGATTTGGCACCTTTTCACAACTGTGATGGTTGCCGGGCTTCATAGGGCACTTCCCTCCACCGCTCTCTATAAGAGTAACGCTATTCAATTCAATTATGCACGAATGTTACTTTAACACGATACATAATACTCGTCAATTATTTTTTTAATAGTTCATATAAATAAGGAACAGATTGAAATGCGTATACTTTGTTTGTTACTTTTCCCGCTTTTGTTACTAGCAGGCATGGAACGCTTTCAATTTCATAATCATATGCGATATTTCGTGTATAATTGATATTCGCCATTCCTATTGGGACATTGGGCAATAACTCCTCTATGACGTTCATCATTTTAGAAGCAACAGCACATGTACCACACATTGGTGTATATAAATATAAGGCGGCTACTTCCGCATTCTTTACAACAGTTTGCCATTCATTTGTCGACCATTCTTTCATCTTTTCCGTCCTATTTTGTTTTAATTTTCACTTCATTTAACAATTCAACTAAAATAGATTTAGGCGTGTCAGCGACTTCTAAATATTGCTTTGGTATTTCAAGTTGAATCGCATCTGAATACACTCTTTTCATTAGTTTCCGAAGCTTTTCACCCGATTTATCCGCATCAAATAACGTATATAAACCTAGATGCTCATATGGCTCCAAAAGTTCTAGTAAGGCTTCCTCACTAATCGTCCCATTTGTACATAACACGATTGCCTCTTGAGCGAGCACTTCTTCAAGCTTTAACTTATCTGAACGGCCTTCTACAAGAATACAAATCACAATAATCCTCCTTACACAAAAAGAGTATTTATTTAAAAACACCAAAACCCATGGTGGATTTTGGTGTTAACATACTTATTCTTCGATTAGCTCAGCATATTGTTCAGAAGATAATAGCTCATCTACTTCTGAAGGGTTTGAAAGTTCTACAACTACCATCCACGCTTGCTCATAAGGTGACTCGTTTACTAACTCAGGGCTATCCGAAAGTTCTTCGTTTACTTCAACTACAGTACCTGAAATTGGTGCATATAACTCTGAAACTGTTTTAACAGATTCTACGTTACCGAATGTTTCATTCACCTGAATTTCATCGCCTACTTCTGGTAATTCAACGAAAACGATGTCTCCTAATTCGTTTTGTGCAAAATGAGTAATACCAATACGTGCTTTTCCATCTTCAACTTTTACCCACTCATGTTCTTTTGAGTAGCGTAATTCTTTCGGTGTGCTCATGAAAACCCCTCCAAATATGTAGTGCATTCCAATTTCAGTTTGCCATATTTTGATTACAAAAACAAGATAATACTCATGTTATTTCCATGTATCGATGAAGTCAGACTCCTTAAATCCAAGCGTTATTTTTTTACCATCTGTGACGATTGGTCTTTTAATAAGCATACCGTCTGACGCAAGTAATGATAACTGCTCATCCTCAGACATTTCAGGAAGCTTATCTTTTAATCCAAGCTCTTTATATTTCATACCTGATGTATTGAAAAATCGCTTTAACGGGTAACCACTTATCTTATAAAGATCGCTTAGTTGTTC
>DEQI01000379.1:10151-14999 GCA_002360295.1 Planococcaceae bacterium UBA3370 | reverse complement strand
ATCTTTAGAAGAAACGATTCGACAAATCGAAAAATGGGCTCAGTCTTGGTTATAAGCAATAATTTACTTGTCAAATAGGTCATAAAAACCGATACTTAAAAAAGTATAATGAAGTAAGAAAGGAATTGGCTTTATGACAATACAAAAATGGGCAAATGATTTAGCTCAAATCATCAATCCAGAGAATATTAAAATAAATGAATCATTAAAAAAATATACAATGACGAAGCTTGGCGGCGAGGCAGATATATTCGTAATGCCTGAGACAGAACAAGAAGCTCAGTTAATTATCCAATATGCATATAACAATAATATTCCTGTTTTAATGTTAGGGAATGGCTCAAACATGGTCGTTCGAGATGGTGGAGTACGTGGTATTGTTATTAATTTTGCAAAGCTTGATGAAATTCAAATTGAAGGAACTCAAGTATTTGCTCAAAGTGGAGCATTACTAATAGATGTATCCAAACGAGTTGCCGCAGAAAGTTTAACGGGTATGGAGTTTGCTTGTGGCATACCAGGTTCAATTGGTGGAGCAATGGCGATGAATGCGGGTGCCTATGGTGGTGAAATTAAAGATGTCATCGTAGAAGTGGTCGTATTAACAAACAAAGGAGAACGATTAGTACTGACAAAAGAGGAGTTAGAACTCGGCTACCGTAAAAGCATTATTGCTAAAAACGGCTACTTTGTATTATCGGCAACATTTGAGTTAGCTGTCGGAAACCGTACTGAAATTGATGCGAAGATTGCTGAATTAACGTATTTACGTGAATTAAAGCAGCCTTTAGAATATCCTTCAGCAGGTAGTGTATTTAAACGTCCGCCTGGTTATTTTGCAGGGAAATTAATTCAAGATTGTGACTTGCAAGGTAAAGGTGTTGGTGGTGCAGAAGTATCAACAAAGCATGCAGGATTTATTATTAATAAAAATAATGCAACTGCGACTGATTATATCGAAACAATCAAAATGGTACAGCAAACCGTGAAGGAACGTTTTGATGTAGCATTAGAGCTTGAAGTAAAAATTGTCGGTGAAGATAAATAGTAGTCATGAAAATAGTAGAGAGTGCTTTGTAAGTGTAAACATACAAAGTACTCTATTTTTCGAAAAGGGAAGTAATAGTTTTCTAATTTTGTATATTAAAAGAATGGAGACAGTAATGAAGTTCATTTCATGGAATGTAAACGGTATTCGTGCTTGCCTAGGGAAAGGTTTTTTAGATTATTTCTCGAAAATGGATGCAGATTTTTTCTGTATTCAAGAGACGAAATGTCAAGCTGGACAAGTTACTTTACCTTTAGATGGTTATTATCAATATTGGAACTATGCAGAGAAAAAAGGGTATTCAGGGACAGCCATTTTTACTAAATACGAGCCTTTATCCGTAAAATACGGTGTAGGGGAAGATGACTTAGAACCTGAAGGACGTATCATTACATTGGAATACGAACAATTCTACTTAGTAAATGTTTATACTCCGAATGCACAGCGAGATTTAGCACGTCTCCCATTTCGAATAGAGTGGGAAGATAAAATAATACAATATTTACAGCAACTTGATGCAGTTAAACCCGTCATTTATTGTGGAGATTTAAATGTGGCACACCAAGACATCGATTTAAAAAATGCGAAGTCTAATCAAGGAAATTCAGGTGTGACAGTAGAGGAACGAGCAAAAATGACCGAGCTTTTGTCATCTGGCTTTCAAGATACGTTTCGTACCCTTTACCCTGAGCAGTCGGATATGTATACTTGGTGGTCTTATATGAATAAAGTTCGTGAGCGTAATATCGGTTGGCGGATCGATTACTTTATTGTCTCACAACGTGTTATGGAGTATGTAGAAGAATCTACTATGCATACTCAAATTTTAGGTAGCGATCATTGTCCTATCGTTTTAAAATTAAAAGCAATGTCATCAGATTTTTCGCGTACATAAACGAGAAAAGCAAAAAGCAGTACTTAATAGATAGAGAGGTGGATTTTATGACGATAAAACAAAAGTCAAAAGGCAAAAAAATCGTAAATGCCCTGATATGGGTTATAGGGATTGTCATTATTTTAGGTGGGATTGCAGTTGCTGGCGTGCATATGTATGTAGCAAACTCTCTACCTCAAATTGAAGGAGAAGTAACGGTTGAGATTTTAGACGGTGATGTAGAAGTAACGCGTGACGGTATGGGGGTACCTCATATTGTGGCAAAATCTGATGCAGATTTATATCGTGCTCAAGGTTATGTACAAGCACAGGACCGATTATTCCAAATGGATTTATCACGTCGTCAAGCAAGTGGTACATTAGCGGAAGTTATTGGTGAAGGAGCAGTTAGTACAGATAAATTTTTCCGTACATTTAGCTTACGTCATGCAGCTGAAAAGTCTTGGGATGAATATGATCCTGAAACACAGCAAATATTACAATGGTACGCAGATGGGGTTAATGCATTTATTAATGAAGTAAAAGGTACAAGCAAGCTTTCATATGAATTTAAGTTATTAGGTTATGAGCCTGAACCATGGACGCCAATAGATTCTTTAACAATTGGTAAGTATATGGCGTATGACTTAGGTGGTAACTGGAACTTGCAAGCATTCCGCCATTGGGCTCTGCAAAATTATTCAGAAGAGCAAATGGAAGAATTAATGATAAATTATCCAGAGGATGCGGCATCTATTATCGAAGCGAATATTGCGAATCCTGTAGAGGTAGCGGGTGCATTTAATGTCGATTTATTACCAAACGAATTTAATGGTAGTAATAACTGGGTTGTTTCAGGAGACTTAACAAAGTCAGGCAAGCCTTTACTTGCTGACGATCCACATTTAGGGTTAAGCACACCATCTGTTTGGTATCAAATGCACTTACAATCACCTGAGCAAAATGTTAGTGGTGTTATTTTTGCTGGTATTCCAGGCATTATTTTAGGACATAATGAGCAAATTGCATGGGGTGTAACAAACGTTGGACCAGATGTGCAAGATTTATATATTGAAACACCAAATCCAGAAAATCCAACGCAGTTTAAATATGACGGCGAGTGGGAAGATGCGGAAGTACGCAAAGAACCGATTAAAGTAAAAGATGGTGAAACAATTGACTTTGAAGTCGTAGAGACACGTCATGGTCCTATTATTTCTGATTTAGTATTTAAAGAAGAAGAACCTACTGCAGTATTCTCAATGCAGTGGACGGCACTTCAACCAACACGTGAATTAAAAGCAATCATTGCCTTTAATAAAGCGACAAACTGGGATGAATTTGAGCTAGCGTTAGAGGATTTCCGTGCACCAGCTCAAAACTTCGTATTCGCGTCAACAGATGGAACAATTGCCTATAAAGCAAATGGAGATATTCCGATTCGTAAAAAAGGGGATGGTCAGTTCCCAGTACCAGGTGACTCTTCAGAATATGGCTGGGAAGGATTCATTCCGTATGATGAGCTTCCAACTGTTATAAACCCTGAAAAAGGCTATATTGCAACAGCAAATAATGAAATTATCGGAGAAGAGTATCCATATCATATTACAAGCCTTTGGGCGCAACCATATCGCTATGAGCGTATTGTTGAAATGCTAGAGTCAGTAAAAATTGGTGATATTGATGAAGAGACAGGTAAAGCATTTGAAGGCTTTACAGCTAATGAAATGAAAGCGATGCAGATGGATAAGAAAAATCTATATGCGGCAGAATTTTTACCGAGCTTCTTAGAAACAATCAAAGCAAACGATAAAGAAGGTAAGTATGCAAATATTATTAAGATGATGGAAGAGTGGGAGCTGTATGATAATAAAGATGATGCAGAGCCGCTCGTATGGCATTTCCTAATCGAAGAAATAAAAGAAACGATTTTCAAAAACGAGATGCCAGAAGATGTATATGAAATGATGCCAGGCAAATATCAAATTATGGATGAAATGCTCCGTAATGCATATGCTGGCGAACCAGGTGTATGGATTACACAAGCTGGTGGATTAGACGAGGTCGTGTATGGTTCATTTGAACGTGCAATTGCTGATATACAAGCGAAATATGGTACATCGATTTCGAAATGGCAATGGGGAAGCTACCATAAAACATCATTTAAGCATCCACTTGCTAGCGCATCAGATTTCATCGCTTCCTATGTTAATCCAGATTCAATGGCTTCAGGTGGATCACGTGTGACAGTAATGGCGGCTGCTGAAGATGGAAATGGGAATATTAATCACGGAGCTTCGTGGCGTTTTGTAGCTGATTTAAGCAGACTAAAATATGCTGAGCATATTGTAGCTCCAGGTCAAAGTGGACACTTAAAATCTAAATGGTATGATAACCAAGTATCACGTTGGGTGTATGGTCGCTACCATAGAACATATATTGATGGCGATATACAAACAAAATATGAATTAAAATTAAAAGCTGAATAAAAATGCGGGGGCATCTAGAAAGAAATACTTCTAGATGCCCCTGTTATAATGTTTACAGGTATTTAACGTAAGGAGGCGTTTTTAGACGTCTCTTTTTTATTCAAATGGACATTTGAATGAATTCGGCATATACTAGCAGTAACAATCAAACGAAAATTTGAATGAGGTGAAAAAATGACAAAGGATCTTTGCGAAGTAACGAAAATAAATGAAGCATCGGTTGCACGTGTACAACAAGAATTACCTGATTTATCGCACGTTGCGAAATTTTTAAAGGCACTTTCAGACGAAACACGTTTAAAAATTGCTTATGCTTTAACGATTGAAAAAACATTATGTGTTTGTGATGTGGCCGCTATCATTGGCTCATCGGTCGCAACAGCCTCGCATCATTTACGTTATTTAAAAGAAAATGGGTTAGCGAAATCTGTTCGAGA
>DEQI01000379.1:1544-9959 GCA_002360295.1 Planococcaceae bacterium UBA3370 | reverse complement strand
TTGACAGTTGTTGGGGAAGCAACAGTGGAACAGCTAGAACAAGCAGGATCTTTTGATGGGATAAAGGTAAAATCGATACATGACCGAAAAAAAACAACTGTTCCGTTTTATAAGCGGAAGGAAAATATTTTAGCGATCATTGCACTATTTTTTGTCATTGCTGCCTATGTAACAGCTGAATTTGTAGGCGAGGGAAGTAAAGGTGTGATTAGCTTATACTTATTAGCCATTCTTGTTGGTGGCTATAACATATTTATTGTAGGTTTTAAAAATTTACTAAAGCTTGATTTTGATATGAAAACATTGATGACTATTGCCATTATTGGGGCAGCTATTATCGGAGAGTGGGAAGAAGCAGCGATTGTCGTATTTTTATTTGCAGTGAGTGAGGCACTAGAAGCTTATTCGATGAACAAAGCGCGTCAATCTATTGAAACATTAATGGACATAGCCCCTCCTGTTGCATTAATAAAACAAGTACATGGTAATCATACTCATGAAGTAGAAGTGCCGACAGAAGCGGTAAACATTGGGGATATATTAATTGTAAAACCAGGGCAAAAAATTGCAATGGATGGGATAGTTATCAGCGGTATATCTACTGTCAATGAAGCCCCAATAACAGGGGAATCGATTCCTGTGAATAAAATGCTGAATGATGAAGTGTTTGCAGGAACATTAAATGAAGAAGGTGCTCTTGAAGTACGTGTTACAAAGCTTGTTCATGATACTACGATTGCTAAAATTATTCACCTTGTAGAGGAAGCGCAAGCAGAAAAAGCACCATCACAAAAATTCGTCGATCGTTTTGCAAAGTATTACACACCTGCTATTGTGGTTATTGCCATGCTTGTTGCGGTAATCCCATCGATCATAACAGGGAATTGGCAAGAATGGATTTATCAAGGGTTAGCCGTACTTGTAGTTGGTTGTCCATGTGCGCTTGTTATTTCTACACCAGTAGCTATTGTTACCGCAATAGGGAATGCAGCGCGTCAAGGAGTGCTTATTAAAGGTGGAGTTTATTTAGAAGAGCTTGGGCGCATTAAAGCTGTTGCATTTGATAAAACAGGTACTTTAACGAAAGGAGCACCAGAAGTAACGAATATCGTTGCGAATAATGTTTCTGAAAAAGAGCTGTTAGCGCTTGTTGCAGCTGTAGAAGAAAAATCTCAGCACCCGTTAGCTCGTGCTGTTTTATCCAAAACGTATAAAGAAAAAGTCGCGCCAGCTATAGCAACTGATTTCCAGTCTGTTACAGGGAAAGGGGCATATGCTACAATCGACGGACAAATCATTTATGTGGGCAGTAAGGCTTGGATTAGTTCTATGACAAAGATTAGCAAGAATCTAGAACAAAAAATAGAAACTTTAGCAGCACAAGGTAAATCCGTTATTGTTGCAGCTCGTAATAATGAATGTATTGGTATTTTAGCCATTGCCGATAAAATTCGTGAAGAGAGTAAAGAAGTGATTGCGGCTCTGGAGCATAGTATTATGCTAACAGGTGATGCCCCGCTGACAGCTGAAGCGATTGCACAGGAATTAGGCATTAAAGATGTAAGAGCGAGCCTGTTACCAGAACATAAATTAGAGGCAGTAAAAGAATTACAAACAAAGTATGGTGCCGTTGCAATGGTTGGTGATGGTGTCAATGATGCCCCTGCACTTGCTGCCGCTTCGGTTGGTATTGCAATGGGGGGAGCAGGTACAGATGCAGCGCTCGAAACGGCAGATATTGCACTAATGGGTGATGACTTAACGAAATTACCCTATACTATTCGTTTAAGTAAAAGAACATTGTCCATTATTAAACAAAATATTACGTTTGCAATTGGCTTAAAGCTAATCGCACTCCTCCTTGTTATTCCAGGTTGGTTAACGCTATGGATTGCTATTTTTGCAGATATGGGTGCAACACTTTTAGTCGTCATGAATTCTCTGCGTTTGTTAAATAAACAATAAACCAAAACAGAAAAGTTTTTAGGCTCACCATACTTGGAAATAAGCCTTTGATAGTATAATCTGAGCTTAAGTTATTGGTAATTTGATGTAACACAAAAAAATACAAAATACAGATAATTAATAAAAATTGTTATAAAACAAGTATTTGTGTTGTTAGTTAAAGCTGTTTAAGCTATATTATAAGTGAATAAGATAAATTTATTGATGAATGATTGAGGCGAAAGTAGCGAAATGACACAACCAAATTTAGTAAATGTTACTGAGGAAATTGTTCGAGGGCTTGTAAGCTTTTTGTTACATGGTAATGAATATCAAACGTTTTGTCATTGTGAATTATGTGAAATGGATATTATAGCAATTGCATTAAATGCACTGCCTCCAAAATATGTCTCATCTACGGAATCACGTGATGCTGCATTTGAAAAATTGAATACGCCTGAAAATATTGAGGCGATCAATAAGCAAATAATACGTGCGATTCACATTGTAGGACGTAATCCGAAACATTAAACAAGGCTGTACAGTAGGGAATAATGGCTGTACAGCTTTTAACTTTTAAAAAAACAGATTCAAACATCCCCTTGTTTTCAGTTATCTTTTCCTAGTGTGATGTAGTAAACTTATGTTAGTAAAAGGATTGCGAGGGGAGAAACTATGCCAACACCTAGTATGGAAGATCATATTGAACAAATATATTTATTAATTGTAAATAAAGGGTATGCTCGTGTATCTGATATTGCTGAAGCATTATCTGTTCTACCTTCCTCCGTTACAAAAATGGTACAAAAATTAGATAAAGACGGCTACTTAGTATATGAAAAATATAGGGGATTAACACTAACACCAAAAGGGGAAAAGTTAGGGAAACGTCTTGTGCAAAGACATGATTTGCTGGAACAATTTTTACGTATTATTGGTGTGGATGAGGAACGTATTTATGATGATGTTGAAGGAATTGAACATCATCTTAGCTGGAATTCTATAGATCGAATTGCGGATTTAGTACAGCTAATGGAAGAGGAAAAAGATTTTGTGGAAAAATTAGATGCAATGAAGACACAGCAAAATCTAGAGTGAGAAAGAAAGGGAAGAAGTAATGAACGAATTACGATCAGGACAAGTTGTTGAGCTAACATTATTAGAGAAACAAGGCTCACGATATCTATTAACGAATGGAGATATAGAAATACCGGTAAATGCCTCAGAATTTTCGCAAACAGTGGCAATTGGAGACCGAGTAAAAGTCTTTTTATTTGCGGATCGTCGTGGCGATTTACAGGCTACTACGGTATTACCAGCAATTCAAGAAGGGGAATATGGCTGGGCTCGCGTACTAAAAGTAACAAAAGATGGTGCTTTTACAGATATCGGGACATCACGAGAAGTACTAGTGAAAGCAGAGGACCTACCTGTAATAGAGAGTTTATGGCCTCAACCAGGAGATCATTTATTTATGACATTACGAACAGACCGAAACGGTGATTTGTTCGGTCGATTAGCGACAGAAGAAAAAGTGAATGAATTATATGAAGGTGCAAATGATGATATGCACAATCAAAATATTATCGCTCGCCCGTATCGTTTACTACCAGTTGGTTCATTTTTACTTGGAGTAGAGGTACCTTACCGTATTTTTGTACATGAGTCGGAAATGAAAGCAGAGCCACGTTTAGGACAAGATGTACAAGTACGTATAATTGATATAAAAGATGATGGATCACTAAACGGTTCCATGCTACCACGAAAGCATGAGCGTTTAGGGGAAGATGCCGACAAAATTTTAGCTTATTTAGAAAGCGTCGGAGGTAAAATGCCATTTGGTGACAAATCAACACCAGAGGAAATACAAGAAATGTTCGAAATGAGTAAAGGTGCATTTAAACGAGCATTAGGAACTTTAATGAAGGCACGAAAAATAAAGCAACAAGACGGCTGGACAGAAATCGTTTAAAATAGAGCAAAAGGAGAGGCTTATTTGAGCTGAAACCTTTTGCTTTTTTTGTCGTACTAATAAGAAACGTATTACTCGTTTTGAAAGGGGTAAAATGATGAAACAAAAATGGATTGCAGTGTTAGCTATTTTTGTACTGATGCTTTCAGGATTCACACAAGCGGCAAGTGCAGCAACACAAAAACCGATTAATGAGAAATTAGGTGTTCCAATCGTTGTATATGGAGCGAATCTTTCAGAAGAAGAAAAAGACACCGTAAAAACAGCGCTAAGAGTAAATGAAGAGCCGGAAATCGATGAAATTACTGTATCCGGTACAGATTTAGTTCAATATATAAAAAATAGTAATGCGAGCTCACGAATGTATTCCTCAGCAAAAATTACTCGCCAGGAAGAAGGAAAGGGATTAGTTATTAGTATTGTCACACCAGGCAATATCACAGAAGTAACAGCTGAAATATATGCAAATGCAATGTTAACAGCCGGTATTGAAGATGCCATTGTTGAAATTGCGGCGCCAAAACCTGTAACTGGTCATTCTGCATTAGTAGGTATTTATAAGGCGTATGAAGTAACAACAGGTGAGACACTTGATATTGAACGTACAGACGTTGCTAATGAAGAATTAAATGTAGCGACATCTCTTGCAGAAAGTGCAGGCGTTTCAGATGAGCGTGTTGCGGAATTATTAACGGAAATTAAAAAGGTCATTGCAGAACAAAATCCTGTATCTCGTGAAGAAGTACAACAAATTGTAGAACAGCAATTATCTAAATTACAAATCAATTTAAGTGAGCAAGATCGACAATTATTAATCGATTTAATGAATCGCATTCGTCAGCTTGATATTGATTTTTCAAAGCTATCATCGCAGCTTTCGGATTTAAGTAAAACGCTTGAAGAAAAATTTGGTCCCATACTTCAAGATGAAGGTTTTTGGATTAGTGTAAAAAATTTCTTTATGAATTTAATTGATACGATAGCCTCTTGGTTTAAATAATGACCCCAATTATTGTATAGTTAAACTAGAAAAGGGGGATGTTAAATGGAATTCACATTGAAAACGGGAAATGGTCATTTTGCTTATGAATACAATGAAGGTGGAGAGCGTTTAGCAGAAATTACATGGTCTGAGCGAGATGGTGTAATGCATTTGGATCATACGTATGTTTCAGATGTGCTTCGCGGACAAGGGGTAGCAAAGAAGTTAGTAGATCAAGCAGCTGATTATGCAAGAACGAATCATTTAAAAATAAATGCAATTTGTTCATATGTAGTGGCAGCCTTTGAAAAAAGCGATGCGTATAATGATGTGAAGTTATAATTCTATAAAACATTTTAAAAGTATGCTAAGGTACATCCTTCAGCATACTTTTTCTTTATCTATATATTCCTATTTTAACTGTTTAATGATGCATTACGATAAGTCGGGTTGCTATATACGCACCATACACTCCATTCCGAGTGGACGCGCATTCAAGGCATGGCTTCAGTGGTCAACACGATGTTGGTCACGAAGGCGTTGCTGCTGTCGCTTTGCTTTAGTCACAGGAAGTGATTTTCTATTCCCTCAGGAAGCTTTGCTCTGTAGCAATAGACGCAACCATCAGCCGCTCTCCGTTCCGTTTGTTAATAATTACTGAAAGTGAATTTATGGATAATATATTTTAATATAGCAGCTGAAAGTACTAATGAAGAATCAGGAATATGCGCATATTTAATAAAATAACTCTTAATAAAAAGTAGGCGTATGTTGATTGGAGTGGAGCCAGCGTGACTCCTTGGGGATTAGCGTCACAGATGAGACCCCGCAACGCAGTGAGGAGGCTCATCGGACGCCCCCAGGAAAGCACGCTGGCGCAACGGAAATCAACCCGTTGAAGAGCCTGTTGTTTAAAACAAAAGAGAATGGGGAATATAGTTTATATACTTTATACTTAAGGAGGAAATAACCCTATGGCAAAGTTTAAAGGAAAAGGCGTTGTATTAGCAGGTTTAATGGCAGGAGTAGCAAGTATTTTTAGCAAAAAGGAAAATCGTGATAAAGTAAAAGAATATTTAACAAATGCAAAATCTAGAGCCTATTCGACAAAAAATCAACAAACGAATAAAACGGGTCCTTTAGATGTAGATAAAGGTAATACATTCCAAGATTTAGCGGAGACAGCAGGGGATGCAGGAACAACAGAAATTCGAGAAAATAATATGATTGCGGAAGGTGCTGCAACATCAGTAAGATACTACAATGAATCAAATCAAGAGGAGATTTAGTATAAAACTTGAGGGTGTCTAGAAAGTAGAAACTATCTAGACACCCTCATAGTTTTGATAGAGCAAAATGTACTTTTGAGAAGAGCTATTTTATGATAAAACTTCTTCATTTCTTTGCGATTTAATGAAACTAAAGCCTGCAAAAGCGATTAAAATAAAACCTGTTAACATAAATCCTTGTGTTAAATTGAGTGATAGTAAACCTAATAACGACGATCCGATAACTACACCGAATGAGAAGAATGCATAAAAGTAGCCATATGCTTTTCCACGAACTTGTTCGGATGTAGAATCAATTAACAAAGAATTAATGGAAGGGAATAATAAGCCGAAACCAACGCCATAGCATGCCAATGAAATATATAGTAAACTACTACTATTTGACTGACTTAATAGCAACTGACTTAGACCCATTAAACTGATGCCAATAGCTAATGTATAAACAGGTGCAACATGATCAAAAATACGGTTTGTAGGCAAAATAAAAATAAGAACAGCTACTATTCCAAAAGTACTCATTAACATACCACTCATTTTGGAATCGAAGCCAAGCTGTTGCACATGTAGTGGTAATTGATAAGCGATTACACCTTGAGAGAACATTAAAAAGAAAGCCCCAGTAAATGATTTTAGAGTTCCTGGATGTCGGAAAAATGTTCGAACTGGTATATATACACTCTGTTCTTTCGTTTTCGTAATTTGCTTTTTACGCAATAATACTAATGCTAATACACCAAGCATTAGCATAAAAATGGATGTAATGTTAAAAACAAAAGGAACGCTTTGTCGGCTGGCCATTATTCCACTAAAGGCAGGTCCGATAATAGCAGCAATACCGATAAATGCACCTGAAATGGCTCCACCTTTGCCGCGTTTTTCTTGTGCTGTAGCATTAGCTAAATAGGTGAATGCTGCTGGAACAATGAAACCTGCGACTAATCCGTGGATAAAACGAACGATTAATAGCATAATGGATTCATTGATGAAAGAATAAAGAGATAACGATAAGCCTGTTAGGAGCAAACCAGTAACAAGTACATGAAACGGTCCTTTTTTATCTGTCCAAAAGCCAGAAATAATATTGCCGAATGTATTAGAAAATGAATACATGCCGACTGCTAGTCCAGTGATGAAAGATGTAGCGCCAACGGATTCGGCAAAAGTGCTCATGACAGGAAGTTGTGTAAATAGATCGAAAAACGAAAAGAAAATAATCGCGTAAATAAAAATCCGCATAACTAACCTCCATTTGATAATATTTCTCAATAATAAATTATATCATATCATTAAATGCATGAAAAAGAGGCGTTCAGAAAGATATACTTTCTGGACGCCCCCTCTTTTAAAATCTATTAAGCTTTTGTTGCAACTTCTTTTTTCATCGTTTTATTTTTTGCAAGGTTAACATGCCAAGAAAGTGCTTCCTCTAAAATATGAGGAGTATGTGCGTTGCCTGTAGCTTCAACAGCACGGTTGTAGTAATCCCATAACTGCTCTTTGAAGTCTGGATGAGCACAATTTTCGATAATTAAAGGTACACGCTCTTTTGGTGCAAGACCGCGTAAGTCCGCAATACCTTGTTCTGTAACAATTACATCTACATCATGTTCAGTATGGTCTACGTGAGAAACCATTGGTACGATTGAAGAAATCGCGCCACCTTTTGCATATGATTTCGTTACGAAAATACCAAGACGAGCGTTACGAGCAAAGTCACCAGAACCGCCAATACCGTTCATCATTTTCGTGCCTGAAACGTGTGTAGAGTTTACGTTACCATAAATATCTAACTCAAGAGCCGTGTTGATTGAGATTAAGCCCATACGACGAATAAGCTCTGGGTGGTTTGAAATTTCTTGTGGACGTAAACAAATTTTATCAGCATACTTTTCTAAGTTGCCGTATACTCTCTTTTGTAGCTCTTCAGTAAGTGTAATAGAAGTAGCGGCAGCATAGCGAACTTTACCAGCGTCAATTAAGTTGAACACAGCATCTTGAAGAACTTCAGAAGCGACTACTAAGTCCTCAAATTCTGAATCTGCAAAACCGTCAAGTACTGCGTTTGCTACTGAACCTACACCAGATTGTAATGGCATTAAGCTGTTTGTTAAACGGCCAGCTTTTATTTCATCACGGAAGAAATCAAGCAAGATATTTGCCATGTTTTGCGTTTCCTCATCTGGAGGAACGATTAATGAAGGTGCATCTGGCTCTTCAGAAATGACGAT
>DEQI01000379.1:0-1469 GCA_002360295.1 Planococcaceae bacterium UBA3370 | reverse complement strand
GCACCTTGCTCACCAGGAATATAAATATCATGAATACCGATTAAAGATTCTGGGTGAGAAATATTTAACTCAATAATGATGTTTTCTGCATACTGAGCGAAAATAGGTGAGTTACCAACAGAGTTAGATGGGATAATTAAGCCGTCTTCAGTAATAGCTACTGCTTCAAGAATTAGGTGTTTAATTGGTCCGATAATACCTTGGCGTACTAATTCAGCATTATGCGAAAGGTGAGCATCCACATAAGAGATGTTACCTTTATTGATTAAGCCACGCATGACTGCATCACCTTGGAAAGGTCCACGTTTGTTAATCACACCTGATGCAGCTAAGTGATTATCAACTTCTGGTCCTAAAGAAGCGCCTGTATATACATCGATTTTAAATTGTTCTTTTTGTGCACGTTCTACTAAAGCCATTGGTACAACTTTTGCATCACCAGCACGTGTGAATCCAGACATACCTACAACAGTACCGTCTTGGATGAATGCAGCCGCCTCTTCTGCAGTCATTACTTTATCTAGTAATTTTTTTAAACCTAATCGTTTCTCAACTCGTGGATCCATTTAAAAATCCTCCCCTAAAGTTTTTTGATGGTTCTAATACTGTTTGAGAAAATCGTGTTAGAATTTTCTGTTTATTTAATTGAGTGAGTACTCAATTGATAAGGATAATAATAACACCAAATTGTCACAATTTCTCTATATACTGCATGAAAGTGCTTAAAAAATGTTTTAGCGACAAAAAAAGTGCATTTTCGATTTATAGTATAAAACTTTTAGCGTGTCCGTTCTACTGTTTTTTAGCATAAAAATACAAAAAGACCTTTGCTGTTAGTACAAAGGTCTTGACGAAATACATAAATTGTTGAATTAGAACCCTAATGAACGACGGAAATAGCTAGCATAGCGTTGGCTAACAGGAATACGTGTTCCATCTTTCATTATAAGTAAAAATGTGGAGTGTGAATCAGGTTGAATTTCATCAATGTAATCAATATTAACGATATAGGAACGATGGCATCGAATAAATGAATCTGGTGCAAGGAATAGTTCCAAATCACTTAAATTTAAACGATGGTAACCTTCTCGAGACATCGTTTTTACGAAAGTTTTGCGTAATTGTGTTTCTAAGTAAATCACTTGGTTATGTTTAATAGGGTACCAGCAATCATCAATTTTTACAGTTATATAGTTTGTTAAAAATGGTGATGGTTTTTGAGGGAAAATAGCCGTAATAGCGCCTTTTGTTTCTCCTTCTTCTACTAACGGAATACTCATCCCGTAGTATGGCACGCCAAAAACGTCAGGCTCGATATATGTACTGATTTTCTGACCATATGTTAAAGCTTTATGTGCAGCTGAGCCTTCTTTCACCGGATCACCGGGTTTAATTTTTAAGTCTACTTTTTTGCTCGGCTGGTAATATAAATATTCGTTATTGTCCGAAATAGCAATAGACGTGTTTTC
>DEQI01000063.1 GCA_002360295.1 Planococcaceae bacterium UBA3370 | reverse complement strand
TTCTTATTATTAAAAGAGCTTTTCTAATTTTAATGTAAGAATTGTTGTAATATTCTCTATATAGTGCTACAATTAATCCAATCAAATAATCTTATCAAGAGAAGCTGAGGGATATGGCCCGTTGACGCTTCAGCAACCTCTAACACTTGAGTTAGAAAGGTGCTAATTCCAGCGGGGGATTCCCCGAGAGATAAGAGTGAACGGATAAACCCTCACATTCTCTTATGCTGGAATGTGAGGGTTTTTTATTTGAAAAATGGGGGGATATAACATTGCCAATTAACATTCCGAAGCATTTGCCAGCTGGAGAGCATTTGCGTCAAGAAAAGATTTTCGTCATGGAGGAGGACCGTGCGAAAACTCAACAAATACGACCTTTAAATATTTTAGTATGCAATTTAATGCCAGAAAAAGAGAAAACAGAATTGCAATTACTGCGCTTATTAGGAAATACACCTTTACAAGTAAATGTAACATTTTTAAACACGGCTACATACGAATCAAAAAATGTTTCAAAATCACATTTAGAGCTGTTTTATACTACTTTTAATGAAATTAAACACCGCCGTTATGACGGGATGATTATTACAGGGGCACCTGTAGAAAGAATGGAGTTTGAAGACGTTCTCTATTGGAAAGAAATCGAAGCCATTATGGATTGGGCAAAAGAAAATGTCACATCAGTCATGAATATTTGCTGGGGCGCTCAAGCTGCGCTTTATCATCATTATGGTATCGGTAAGTATGAGTTACCCAAAAAATGCTCGGGTGTATACTCGCATGTTATTACAGATTTAACAGTCGATTTAGTACGAGGATTTAGTGATGAATATGTTGCACCACACTCTCGTCATACGTCCGTTTCAATTGAGGAAGTTCGTGCTCATCCTGATTTGCGCCTATTAAGCTACTCAGAAGATGCGGGTGTGTTTATTGTACAATCGAAAGATAATAAGCAAATTATGATTACAGGTCATTTAGAATACGATGCGACAACATTAGCTGATGAATATAATCGTGATGTTGAAAAGGGCGAAGATATTGAAATTCCTGTTAATTACTTCCCGCAAGATGACCCTACAAAAGCTCCCAAAAATACATGGCGAGCACATTCTCATCTACTATTCTATAACTGGTTGAATTATTATGTTTATCAAGAAACACCCTATGTATGGCATTTTATTGATGATGAAATTGAATATCATATTTAAAAGAACGAGTGCATGTGGGGAGTTATTTTCGCCCATAGCACTCGTTCTTTTATGTATGTTATATTGTAGTGCTTTCAACTCCGCTTAAACGGGTAAATACTTTACCGTTCCATTTAATAGCGATTTGCACAATCGGTCCAAGGCATAATGCCATAAATACTGTACCGATACCAACTGGACCACCTAGTAAAAAACCAAGAAGTGCGACTGAAACTTCCATCGTTGTGCGCGCACGTGTTACTGACCAGCCGAAGCGATGAACGATGAATAACATTAACATATCTCTTGGACCAACACCTAAATTTGCTACTATGTACATACCACAGCCTATACCAAGTAGAATCACTCCGCCGGCAAAGGATAAAGATTGCATCCATAAGCCATGAATGGGCGGAATCAAATAAATAAAAATATCCATAAAAATTCCTGTTAACAGCATGTCTAACACAGTACCAATCAGTGGCAATCTTTTATTAAGGAGTGAATCACTTAATATAATAGCTATTCCTATTATGATTGACCAAGTGCCGATTGTTAAACCAAGTGTTTGAGCTAAAGCGATGTGTAGTACATCCCACGAACTTACTCCAAGCATTTTAGCTTTAATCGTTAACGCGATTCCGAGTGATAATATAATGATACCACCTAAGAAAAATATCAATCTCCAAAAAATTTTTTGTTTCACTAATTTACCCTTCAATTCTGTATATTCTTGATGTCTTTCATATTATACAGATATTAATAGGGAACTGAAAAAGACAGTTTTTTTAATTTATTTTTTATATTCGTAAAATAATTCATCTAGCTGTGGATGTACCGAAACGTGTAAATCATGTTCATTAAAAAACCATTCATCATTTTTCTCGATATAAAAATGAATACCGTTTTTTATCGTTTCAACTGCTATATCATGCGGTTCTTCACGATTCATCCCTAAAGAAAATCCTTCATGGAATGGGGAAGAACCTCCGTAACGGGCATAAAAACGAATAGTATCTCCTTGTTCTACATCCATTTCATCAAGAAACCACTTCATTGCTTCTTCAGTAATTATAATATTCATAAAAAGCCTCCATTCCATTATATAGTCCTATTGTATCGGAATAATGGACAAAGGAATAGAGATTAGACTTTTCAATTTACCACTGTCGAAATTTGCGTAAACTGAGAATGTTAAGCGTTGTGAAATTCTGTCGTTGCCTGGCCTGGATAAAAAAATCATTCTACGATAGCATAAGTAACGATACAATAAACGGTATTAGTGATCATGTTGAGTGAAGGGATGAGCTATAGCGCGTATATCAATGCACAAAGAAATGTATTCTCAAACGAGAAGAAAAATAAAACAAGATCTATTAGCTTCAATTTCAGAAGTAGGATTTAGTAAAGTGAATGTGAAGCAATTGGCACAAGCTGCAACTATTAATAGACAATTAAATAGAATAATGGACAAATAGAAGAAAAATAAAAGGCTTTCCCTTAGGAAAACCTTTGACTGTAATAATTAACTTAAATCCATTTAACTTTTGGCTCTGTACCTGCTTTAATTCGTTTAATATTTTCACGATGGCGGTATACAATAAACGTAAATAAAAATGCAATTAAAATAAATAATGCAAAATCTCCCGTCATAAACCAGTATACAATACTATATATAAGTGCGACTAATGCAGCAATCATCGAAGTTAGACTGACCATTTTTGTAAGTTTTAAAGTTAAGAAAAACGTTACAAATAATAAGGCAAACAATGGCCAAGCATAGCCAAGTACGACACCAGCAGATGTTGCAACGGCTTTACCACCGCGGAAGCCAGCAAATATAGGGAGCATATGTCCAACCACAGCGACAATACCTAAAATCAATGGATGAATGCTGGTATTAGAAAAAATAGGGATGAGGGGTAAAAGCACGGCAGCCGTACCTTTCAATACATCCATAATTGTAACGATTAAACCAGCTTTTTTACCTAAAATTCGAAATGTGTTTGTAGCACCTAAGTTTCCGCTACCATGCTCACGAATATCTGTATTATAAAATAATTTACCGATCCATAGCCCTGAAGGTATAGAGCCAATCAAATAAGCACATATGAGAACAATTATATTGATCATATATGTCCTCCTTTCAAAAAAATTGTTAGTTGGTACTAATAGGTTGTGTTAAACATTATACACTTTTTTTTCGTATAATGAATAGGGAATTTTCAAGGTACAATAACTTTTAAAGGTATTTTCCACATTTAAATTGGAAATCTTACAGAGTGCACATTGTCCAATGTATTAAAATGATGTTACAATTAATGTCTATGCAATGATTCTGTATATTGACAGCGAATATGATTAAAAGTACGATGAAAAAGCGACAGAACGTTTGTTTGTTTTTTGGAGGGATTTTATTTGGTGAATAGTAAACCAATCGCTTACAATGACGATGCGATACAAGTATTAGAAGGTTTAGAAGCAGTTAGAAAACGTCCAGGGATGTATATTGGCTCAACAGATGGGCGAGGCCTTCATCACTTAGTTTACGAGATTGTAGACAATGCAGTAGATGAAGCACTTGCCGGTTTCGGTTCCCATATCATCGTGAAGATACATGCTGATAATAGTATAAGTGTACGTGATTTTGGACGTGGTATGCCTACAGGAATGCATAAAATGGGAAAACCTACACCTGAAATTATTTTCACAATCCTCCATGCAGGTGGGAAATTTGGACAAGGTGGGTATAAAACAAGCGGTGGTTTGCACGGGGTTGGATCTTCTGTAGTGAATGCTCTTAGTAGCTTTTTAGAAGTGACCATTCATCGTGATGGACAAATACATCGCCAACGTTTTGAAAATGGTGGCAAGCCAGTCACAACACTTGAAATGATTGGCAAGACGAAAGAAACAGGAACACTTGTACACTTTTTACCAGATGCTTCGATTTTTTCGGTGACGAAATTCAATTATGATACTTTAGCTGAACGCTTACGTGAGTCTGCGTTTTTATTGAAAGGCTTGAAAATAGAACTAATTGATGAAAGAGCTGAAGGTCAACATGATGTGTTCCATTATGAAAACGGAATTGAAGCGTTTGTTGCTTATTTAAATGAAGAAAAAGACGTGCTACATCCGGTCAAATATGTTGAGGGAACACAGCAGGAAATTGAAGTTGAATTCGCCTTCCAGTTTAACGATGGATACTCAGAGACGATGTT
>DEQI01000217.1:2166-2745 GCA_002360295.1 Planococcaceae bacterium UBA3370 | reverse complement strand
TGAGTTTATTAAAAAACGGAGAAGTAGACTGGGGGAATTTTGCTGCTTTAAGCAAAGGCGGTCTAATTGGTACAATGATCGGGTTAGGGATACGGAAAGCTATTAAAAACGATGACATTAAATTACACCATTGAATAATGGATATTTTAGTTGTATAAGTTAGCAAATCCAAAGCAATTTATTAAGAATAGCCAAAAACGCATCCAGTCCTATTTACTAATTGAGCATATCTTTTTACTTCTTTAAAATGCATGTCTCCTTCTTAGAGAAACGCCTTCTTTAATCTGTAATTTCAAATTCCACCCCGAGAACATATTTACCTTCATTTATATGAAAGGCTTTAATAATTCGATACTTGCCTTCCTTCAATTGATAATCTAAATGTTCAAGTGGAACTGCCTGATCATAAACCGAATTAGCTTCTATTCCCAAGGCAATGTCTGCGAATGCGAGATTTTTTCTATAGGAGATTTGATACCAGGTTCCATTTATTAATTTTTCTATATAGAGAGGTACTCCAAAACCAACAGTTGTTGTGCCATTATTCTCTATTTTTAAAATTAGCTCATTTACTTCCGT
>DEQI01000217.1:0-1978 GCA_002360295.1 Planococcaceae bacterium UBA3370 | reverse complement strand
TAACCATGCTTCCTCATGGCCTTGTTAGCACAATAAGAAATTTTAGTTGATTAAGCTGCTCTTCAAGTAATGCAACTGTTCAACAATTAATTTGAAACCAATCTGTTTCTTGTAAGAAATCATTTCTTGAAAGTCTTTGACCAGAAATCATTTCGCGATAGGAAGTAATTGTACCGTCATGTGACACGATATATATCTTCTCTCTTTGTAGTCGCTTACAATTCACTATGAAAGCTTCAGCAAGTTTTTTGAATTGTTTTTCAGGCAAAGTATTTATACCCTCAATCCATGTTTTTCTAGGAGCTTTGTAATCAATTTCAAATGTTGGGTAAGAATTCGAAATTATATCCAAATCCATTATTTTATCACAAGGTAATGTACTACAACCTGGGCGAATGGGAAATATTCTAGGAGACACTAATGGGCTTACAATCAAACGACAGTCTATATTGTTACTCCAAATAAGTGCTGTTTCTAACGTTCTCTTAATAGGACTAATAAAAACAATATCTTTATTATTTAAAGGAATTTTATTTCTTAATAGTTTTGCTTGATTAATCCCTTTAACAGTTAGTGAAGGATCTTCTATATGTAAGCTGCTAGGTATATTTAATGTATGTTCTCCTTCACCGTGCCGAATAAACACTAAATCCATTTAAACACTCCTTTTGAACTTCTTCGTTAGTATTTATCAATTTTTTGTTGTTATATTTTCCTTGTATTCGATAAAATTTCCGAAATAAAACAAAATCTTATTACTAAACTGTTTTGTTAGAAAAAAGGTGATCACTCTTTTCGAATAATCGTACCCTGATAGAACAATAAGTGGAGGCACAGATTTATGCGAATTCTAATTGACCTCAATCTACTGATATGACTAGCTTTTAAAAAGGTGTATTTGAATTTTGTATAATATTCAATATAGAAGAAAGTTTCAAGTTATATTCTATTCTCTTGTCCTTCAACAAGACTATTTAATGCTTCTTTTATTTCTTTTTCAAATGGTACACTAGTTGAATTTAAATCTTCTCCGTGTACATAAAATATTAATATATTTCTTTTTTCAAACATACTATAAGAAACTACATTCCTTGATGCAGTCTTTTCTGCAAATGCTTTTTTACCATTCTCTGGGTCATCTGCTGTCGCAAATTCATAAATAAAAATAAACTTTGAATTTAACTCATATGCTCGTGGCTTCACACCTTTTAATTTGGATCCAAAGATGCCATCTTGTGGAGCTTTTACTTCCACTAATTTAACATTATTCTCTTGGAACGCCTCTACCACTTCAGCTTCAGTTATATGAGAGCTATCAGTTACTTGTGCTGCTTGACAAGATGCCAAGAATAACAGTAAACATAAACTATGGATTTTTTTCAGTCCGTTAACCCCCTCTATTAATAATCACACATCAAACTATTAATTGGAAAATAAAAATAATTCTACAATAAACCGCGATTGTTATGTAGAATTTAAGACTTTACCCAATAAGAACTGAAAGCATTCACCTGTTTATTTCATTTAAGGATATAGCGTGTAGAGTTGTGAGCTTATAAAGGAGCATGTAATGAGTTTCCGGACTTAAATGGAGACATCCTAGATCGCATGAACTGCACTAAGTTGAGATCTGAAGGTTAACAATACGACTTGTGTAATTTTGCAACAAGCTCTTAATCGTCAACAAGTTGTACTAACTCTGGATTTAATACCACTTTATGATAATTCCAACAATCAGAGTATTCTGTACCAATTTCGTGATTATGTAAGCAAACTCTGTTCATTCCATCACAACCATCCAGACCACAACAGCCGTTTAATCTACCCCTATCTGAATGGTGAATTGAATTAATTAAATCGTTGATGTTGATAATGATAGAACCTTTTATTAGTTCGTAATATGTTTCCTCTTGAATTAAATAAAAGCCTTTAGGGACATAATCTTGACCATCTTTTTTATTTATCAAATTTAAATCTT
>DEQI01000265.1 GCA_002360295.1 Planococcaceae bacterium UBA3370 | reverse complement strand
TTTTTCTAAAATTGCTTCTTATTATAAAGCTTAATGGATATGATAAAGGATAAGAGAAGTAGCATTAATGCAAAAAGTGGTGCATAATAGCTAGCTGTCAGAAGTTTATTCCATGTTTCAATAGTAGGGAATTGCACAATATCTTTAAACATCCCAAGACTGAAAAAGAGGATGAATGTAGCAGCGAATAAAATAATTCTTCCTTTTGTTGCACCAAAATGAATATATATAGGGATAATAAATGCTGTAATTATAAGCCCAAGTGTTAATGATACAGCGATAAGCGCAAACAGTTCGTTAGTGGGAATAACAGCATCTCCATTATTCACCAAAAATAGTATGGGTGTGACTAAAACAATCATTCCTGCTGTAAGTGCAAGTGATAATATATATTTACTAGCAATTAATGTTTGTTTTTTTATTGGTAAAGAGCGAGCGAAGCGGTTCCAATTGCACATTTCTTCGAATGTAAAAGCAGTTGTTACTTGCAATGTTCCCATTACGAGTGCCATCGATATTAAAAATAATCCTTGGTTTAAAACAAATGATATAAAGACAAATAATAAAGTTAACATCACAATCGATTTTAATTGTTTTTGTAACATATATAAATCTTTAATGAGCAAAGCTTTCATATTGTTCCCCTTTCACAAAGAATAGCATTAATTCTTCAATTGTAGGTTTTGATAGTTCAAAAGCAGAACTCACTTCATGTCGTTTTACTAAAAGCTCTACACCAAATACGTGTGGGCGCTCTGCCACTATAGCTTCTCTAGGTAACTCTAGTGCTTCCTGATTAGTACCTTTCCAAACGCCATAATCAAATAGCAATGTATCTTTATTGTCACTAAAGACAATTTGACCTTCGTGGATAAATGTGATCGAATCGGAAATTTTCTCTAAATCAGTTGTAATATGTGACGAGAATAAAATACTATGGTCTTCTTTCTGCATAAATTCAAGAAAGATGTCTAATATTTCATCACGTACAATAGGATCTAATCCACTTGTTGGCTCGTCTAAAATAAGGAGTTTCGGATGGTGAGCTAAAGCGGCTGCAATCGATAGCTTCATTTTCATACCTCGAGATAGCATGTCGATTGTTTTAGTAACGGGTACTTTAAATTTTTCGAGCAAATGGAAAAAGTATACTGCGTCCCACTTGTTATAAACGTTTGATAAGAAATGTTCGATTTGTTTCGCATTCATCATTGTTGGAAAATATAAATCATCAAAAACAACACCAATTTCTTCTTTCCATGTAGTCTCGTCCTTTACATGGTTTTTACCGAAAACGAAAATTTTTCCTGTATCTTTCTTCAATAAATTTAAAATGCTTTTAATCGTTGTAGACTTACCTGCTCCATTTTCCCCAACAAAGCCCATTACGGTTCCTTGTTCAACTGTAAATGATACGTTTTTGAGTGCAAATGTATCAAATCGCTTAGACAAATTCTTTACTTCAATCGCATTCATTCCATTTCCTCCTCCAATAACAGCAATAGTAAATCAATTAGTTCTTGCTTTGACATATTAGCGGTTTTCGCAATTTGTATTGCTTTTACTAAATGCTCCTCTGCTTGGCGAAGCAATTCATCCCGCAAGAAATCTTGGTTACGCTCTGCTACAAAGCTTCCTTTTCCAGCGACTGTCTCAATAAAGCCATCGCGTTCTAAGTCGGCATATGCTCGCTTTGTTGTCATAACGCTTATTTTTAAATCCTTCGCTAAACTGCGAATTGAAGGTAGTGCATCGTTCGATAATAATTTTCCAGAAAGTATAGCGGCCTTAAGTTGTTCAGTAATTTGTTCATATATTGGTTTTTCGCTAGCATTACTTAATTTGATGAGCAAAAGTGCACCACCTCTCTTTATAACTGTATATATACAGTATATACAGATTTTTCTATTTCTGTCTACTGTAAATTTTCATTACGGTAGGCGAACGTTCAAATTATGACATGCATATAGTATTGTGAAGCACTGAAAAGGAGGGAGAATATGCTTTTATCAGAGCTTGCTGAAAAGGAATTAATCGAAATACAAAACGGAGTCCGCTACGGTTTTTTAGCAGATACTGAATGCTTATTTGAGCCAACAACGGGCAAAATTATCGGCTTTGAATTAATGCCTCAAACGAAATTATCTTTTCAAAAACGCAAAACCCCACCTGCGTTTATTCCATGGGAAGAAATCGTATTAATTGGTGAAGATCGTGTCCTATTCAACAAAACAACTACATCATTTAAAAGCTACGACAAATGACAAAACGCTGGTTAATAGTTGGAACAGATGAAAGAATGAAAATTTTGGCGAAAAATTTAGATGGAAATGGACGAACGATTTTTTACAAAAATAAAGCAACGTGGGATTCAGAATTAAATGCAACGGCCCTTGACTTTCATCCTGATGTAGTCGTTTTACCAATTCAGCCGATGCCGATTGAAGTTCCGGTTGTTTTTGGCTTGCAAAATGCCATGATCCATGCAGGGAAGTTATCTCAAGAGTGGGAAGCCATTTTAAAGAAAAATACGATTCATCGTTATTTAGAGCAGGAATCATTTATTTGGCAAAACGCTGCTTTAACTGCTGAAGCCTTTTTAGCCTACTTTTATGAAAATAAGCGAGCTGTACGGGGAAAAAGATTCATTATTTCTGGTTTTGGGCGGGTAGCAAAAATGATGGCGCGTATGTTAAAGAACATGCAAGGGGATGTCGTCATATTAGTACGCTCTGCAACTCAGCATTGTGAAGCATTAGCATTTGGGTACGAATCTTATTTACTAGATGAGAAAAATGTATTTGAGGGAGTCGCTTTAATTAATACGATTCCAACAAAATGGGTGACACCAAAATTGAGGGAACAGTTTAAAATGCCAATTTATGATTTAGCAACTGCACCAGGATGTTTGACAGGAGATACGTATAACTATGTGCTGCTTGCAGGTTTACCGGGGAAATATTTTGGAGTAGATGCGGCGAATCTATTAAAAACAGCGATACTAGAATGGAGGTCAGAAGAATGCTTGAAGGAAAACGAATCGGACTCGGAATTACAGCATCCCACTGTACCTACGCAGATGTAGTTCCTAAAATAGAAGATTTAAAAAATGCAGGGGCACAAGTAATACCTATTATTACACCATCTGTACTGCATGCAGCTACTCGTTTTGGGACTGGGGCCGAATGGATTGAAAAAATTGAAGGAATTGCTGGGGAAAAAGTTATTTCTTCTATACAAGAGGCTGAACCATTTGGACCAAGTAATCCACTCGATTGTATGGTGATTGCACCAATGACAGGGAACTCTATAAGTAAATTTGCTAATGCAGCGACAGATAGTGCTGTGTTAATGGCTGCAAAAGCGACTTTGCGTAATGGTTCACCTGTTGTAATTGGTATATCCACTAATGATGGGCTTGGATTGAATGGGCAAAATGTGATGAAGCTGTTAAATGCAAAAAATGTATATTTTATACCTTTTGGTCAAGATGATCCATTAAATAAACCAACTTCACTTATTGCGGATTTCTCAAAGATGCTTGATACAGTCCATCATGCCATTGTTCATAAAAAACAATTACAACCTATATTGACACAGTTTTTTAAATAATCAAATTAGCATACACAATTCGAAATTTTTGTGTTACAATATCCAACATTATGTAACTAGTTTTTCGAGGAGAGATGAGACAATGACAAAGCAATTGACAGTCGCTGTTGTTGGTGCGACAGGAGCAGTAGGATCAAAAATGATGGAGCATTTGATAAAACGTAATTTTCCAATTAAACATATAAAATTTTTAGCTTCAGCACGTTCAGCAGGGAAAGAAATGATTTTTAATAGTCAAACTTACACAATAGAAGAGGCGACACCAGAGAGCTTTGAAGGTGTAGATTTAGCTTTGTTCTCTGCTGGAGGTTCAGTTTCTGCGACACTAGCACCAGAAGCTGCCAAACGCGGTGCCATTGTCATTGATAATACAAGTTATTTCCGTATGGATCCAGAAGTACCTTTAGTTGTACCAGAAGTAAATCGTCACGCATTAAAAGAAATTCCAAAAGGCATCATTGCTAATCCAAACTGCTCTACCATTCAAATGGTTGCTGCATTACAACCGATTCGAGAAAAATTCGGCTTAACAAAAATTATCGTGTCTACATACCAGGCAGTATCAGGCTCTGGTATTGCAGCAATTGAAGAATTAAAAGCTCAAAGTGAACAATGGGAAGCAGGTAAAAATGTTGAAGCCAATATTTTACCAGTAAAAGCAGATAACAAGCACTATCCGATTGCGCGCAATGTTATTCCGCAAATTGACAAATTTACAGAAAACGGATACACATATGAAGAAATGAAAATGATTAATGAAACTAAAAAAATCATGGAGATGCCCTCTTTACAAGTAGCGGCAACATGCGTTCGTGTACCGGTTGTATCAGGTCACTCAGAATCTGTTTATATAGAATTAGAACAAGAAGCGACAGTAAAAGATATTTTTGAAGTATTACAAGGAGCTCCTGGAATCGTA
The DNA here is from genome assembly GCA_002360295.1 of Planococcaceae bacterium UBA3370. Lineage (GTDB taxonomy): Bacteria > Bacillota > Bacilli > Bacillales_A > Planococcaceae > Metasolibacillus. The sequence continues at coordinate 8,663 of DEQI01000265.1, read as the reverse complement.
TTACAAGATGATAGTACAAATCAGGTATATCCTATGCCTATTTATGCTGAAGGGGAAGAGCCAACATTTGTAGGGCGTATTCGTCAAGATTTGGATAATAAAAAAGGATTCCATATGTGGATTGTGGCGGATAACTTGCTTAAAGGCGCAGCGCTAAATTCAATTCAAATTGCTGAAGCAATGTTAGAGGATAACTTACTATAAGAGGTGTTTAATAATGAATTTAGGTCGAATCGGAACGGCAATGATTACACCGTTTAAAAAAGACGGCTCCATTAATTACCCTGAGCTTGAACGTATTATTAACCATTTAATTGATAACGGGACAGATTGTATTGTTGCTTGTGGTACAACATCTGAAAACCCAACGATGTCAACTGAAGAAAAAATCGAAGTAGTACGTTTTACTGTAGAAAAAGTGGCTGGACGTGTACCAGTCATTGCAGGTACAGGAGATAACGAAACGGCATATTCTATTGCTATGACACATAAGGCAGAAGAAAATGGTGCGGATGGTATTATGCTTGTGGCCCCTTATTATAATAAGCCAAATCAGCGCGGAATTTATGCCCACTTTGAAACCATTGCAAAAGAAACAAAATTGCCAGTCATGCTGTACAATGTTCCAGGACGTACAGGTGTAAATGTTGCCTTTGAAACGTCTGTTGCATTAAGTAAAATACCGAATATCCATTGGATTAAAGAAGCAAGTGGTAATTTAGACCAAATGGGTGACATAATAGAAAATGTTGCGCAAGAAGATGATTTTTTAGTTTATAGTGGTGATGATGGATTAACATTACCTTTACTTGCGATCGGAGGATCTGGCATTATTTCAGTTGCCTCTCACGTTGTGGGGAATGATATGCAACTTATGATTCGTGCGTTTGAAGAGGGACAACATGAGCTTGCTGCCAAAATACATCGTGCATTATTACCGTTAGTTCGCGCATTATTTGCTCAACCAAATCCTTCTCCAGTCAAATATGCGATGACAAAGCTGGGCTTTGATACGCTAGATGTTCGTTTACCAATGGTAGAAATGACAAATGAAGAAAAAGAGGCATTCGATGTAATTTGGGATACGTATCAAGCGAAATTAGAAACGATTCGAGAAAATTTACCAGTGTGATCGTCGCACTGGTTCTTTTTTGTATTTGATTTATTAAGTCCATTTGAATTTTTAATTTGTGCTAAATGCTTTATGCACGTATAATGTTTGATAAGTGGTTGCTGTTCGGAAAAAAACTTTATTCAGCAGACGTACACAAAAGTGAATAAATTGCAAAAGTACAAGCGTTGCATGCATTTGCTGAGTAAAGTTGAGCCTTAGTTTAGTGTCGCATATTTTGATGTAGTAGGTATAAATATCGATTGTGATTGTATGAAAGTGATAGACTGCTCTACATAACACAGTTCATTTCTAAAATATAGACACTATTTCCTTAGGTTGAAATATTTAGGAGGAAAACAAGTGACAAAAATAAAAAATGAAGTAATCCGAATCATCCCTCTAGGTGGAGTAGGTGAAATCGGTAAATCAATGTACGTAATTGAAATAGATGAAGAGTTATTCGTCGTTGACAGTGGGCTTATGTTCCCAGAAGATGAGATGCTTGGAATCGATATCGTTATTCCTGACATTACTTATTTAGAGGAAAACAAAGAGCGTGTAAAAGGAATATTTTTAACGCATGGGCATGAAGATGCAATTGGATCGATTGCTTATTTATTAAAAAAGGTAAAAGCGCCGGTATACGGTTCCAAATTAACGATTGCGCTTGCTAAGGAGCATTTAAAAGAAATGCCAGCTCCTCATCAAGTGAAATTTTTCGAAGTATCCAATAAGAGTCGTATGAATTTTAACACAACATACGTAACGTTTTTCCATACAACACATAGTATTCCAGATTCATTGGGGATCGTCTTCCATACATCGGAGGGTGCGATTGTCCATACAGGTGAATTCAAATTTGACCAATCTGCACAAGGAAAGTTCAAACCTGATTTAGCGAAGATGGCACAGTTAGGTGAGGAAGGTGTATTTATACTTCTTTCAGATTCTACCGAAGCAGAGCGCCCTGGCTATACGACAAGTGAGTCAGTTATTGCAGAGCGCTTAGCTAAAACATTCCACTCTGCTCCAGGACGAATTTTGATTGCAGTATATGCTTCGAATTTTATCCGTATTCAGCAAGTGTTTACGCAAGCACAAGCCTCTTTCCGTAAGGTGGCCATTGTTGGTAAATCACTTGAAAAAGTCGTGCAATTAGGTATGGATTTAGGTTACTTAGATATCGATGAAGACACACTTATACCAGTAAGCGATATTCATAAATACGAAGATGATGAAATTATTATCATTGCGACAGGAAACCAAGGCGAGCCTTTAGAAGCGCTAGATAAAATTGTTCGCAAACATCATCGAGATATAAAAATCAAGCATACTGATACAGTCCTTATTACTTTTACACCATCACCAGGTATGGAAGTGCAAATGTATAATACGATGAACCAAATTGCAAAAGCAGGTGCAAATGTATTATCGGCCGATAAAAAAGTACATGTATCAGGTCATGGTAGCCAAGAAGATTTAAAATTAATGCTAAACCTGATGAAACCGAAGTATTTTGTACCAATTCAAGGGGAATATCGTATGCTCATTGCGCACTCGAAAATAGCGCAATCATTAGGTATGCAAAAATCCCAAATTTTTATTGCAGATAAAGGCGATATTGTAGAATATAAAAATGGTAAAATGCGTATGAGCGGACGTGTTCAAGCAGGTAACGTATTAATAGACGGTATTGGTGTAGGCGATGTCGGGAATATCGTGCTACGCGACCGCAAACTACTTTCTCAAGATGGTATTTTTATCGTGGTGGTTACATTAAATCGTGCTCAAAAGAAAATAGCTTCAGGCCCGGAAATTTTATCACGTGGCTTTGTATATGTTCGAGAATCAGAGGAATTAATGGTTGAAGCTTCTGAAATTGCACGAAATGTAATCGAAAAATATGTGAACAAAGATACGTTTGAATGGACAAATATTAAACAAGAAATCCGTGATACGCTTAACCAATATTTATTCCAAAAAACGAAACGACGCCCGATGATCATACCAATTATTATGGAATATTAAAGGGCAGTAAAAGGATTTTCTTAAGCCGTTCTGGCAAAAGAAAATCCTTTTTTTAGAAAGATGTAATAACTGTATTCAAATTGAAAGTTGGTGGAAAAATGGCGGAGAGAGGAAAAAAGAAAAACTTGAGAGCAAAAGGTTCCGATGATTTACATCCTCTTGCATATGAAATTATAGGACTCCTATTAATTGCATACGCTATTATTATTTTTTTCGAATATGGGATTGTAGGAAGACTCACACAATCAGCAGCACTGTTTTTGTTTGGTAATTTACACTTTGTTGTACCATTCCTGCTCGTATTGGTTGCAGGAATGTTAATGGTAAGAAGGCGTGGAGTAACGATGAAAAATCGTGTCGTTATTGGTGTACTACTAATCGTGAGCAGTCTTTCGATTTTTGGCCATAGCTTATTATTTGAACAATTACACGAATCAAATACATTATTATCTAATTCAGTCATACGAGAAACATGGCGTTTGCTGATTGAAATGGATGGCGTAGCGAATCGTGGACAAGCGCTCGGTGGAGGCATACTCGGTGCCATGCTATTTAGTACCTTACATGTATTATTCGATTCTACCGGTACAAAAGTCGCTGCATGGGTGATGATGTTTATAGGCATTATATTAGTGACGGGAAAAGCACTTGTACCTTTTATTGTTGAACATACACCTGACATGAAAAAAAAGCTCGCAACCAAACAAAAAAGTAGAAAAAAATCCCTTTCTAAATCTAAACGATCTCAGGCAAATAATGAGGAACTAGCAACAGAGGAAACACCTATTCAGGTGCAAGAACCAATTATTTCTGCCTTTTCACAAGCACCTATTGAAGAGGAAGTTGTCGTGGAAGAGATGGAGGAAGAAGAAACGATTGTGGATGAACAACAACCGCCGAGTGGTCCGTATACACTTCCATCGGTACAGCTATTAAATCCACCCCCAATGCATGATCAAAGTAGTGAATATGCGGTAATTCAAGCAAATGCCAAAAAGCTTGAACAAACTTTGCTAAGCTTCGGAGTAAAAGCAAAAATAACGCAGGTGCATTTAGGGCCAGCTGTAACGAAATATGAAGTACTACCTGATGTTGGTGTAAAAGTAAGTAAAATCGTTAGCTTACAAGACGATTTAGCTCTTGCATTAGCAGCTAAAGATATTCGATTAGAGGCTCCTATCCCTGGAAAATCCGCTATAGGTATTGAAGTACCTAATGGAGAAATAGCTGTTGTTACCTTGCGGGAAGTAATTGAGGTAAAAGAAAATAAGCCGTCGAATAAACTACTTATTAGCTTAGGCCGAGACGTGACAGGACAGGCTATGTTAGCTGAGTTGAATAAAATGCCGCATTTACTTGTTGCTGGTTCTACGGGTAGCGGGAAAAGTGTATGTATTAACGGGATTATCATTTCTCTTTTAATGCGGGCTGCTCCGCATGAAGTAAGAATGATGTTGATTGACCCAAAAATGGTTGAGCTAACTGTCTATAACGGGATTCCACATCTATTAGCGCCTGTCGTAACAGACCCACGTAAAGCAGCACAAGCTTTGCAAAAAATCGTATCAGAAATGGAACGTAGGTATGATTTATTTTCCCATACGGGTACGCGCAATATTGAAGGTTACAATGATTATATTGACGGTCAAAATGGAGAAAATGTAGAACAACAGCCGAAGCTGCCTTATATTGTCGTAATCGTCGATGAGTTAGCCGATTTAATGATGGTGGCATCCAGTGAAGTGGAAGATGCGATTACCCGTCTTGCGCAAATGGCACGTGCAGCAGGAATCCATTTAATCATTGCTACTCAACGTCCATCTGTGGATGTCATAACGGGAATTATAAAAGCAAATATCCCATCTCGAATTGCTTTTGCCGTTTCATCGTCTGTTGATTCAAGAACCATTTTAGATATGGGAGGAGCGGAAAAACTGTTAGGTAGAGGGGATATGTTATATTTACCTGCAAGTGCTTCTAAACCGGTTCGAGTGCAAGGGGCTTTTGTATCAGATAAAGAAGTAGAGGCTGTCGTTGATTTTGTTATACAACAGCAAAAGGCACAATATGAAGAGGCGATGATTCCGACAGATGAGCCTCAGCAGGCATTCGATGAACAAACGGATGAATTATATGATGAGGCAGTGAATTTAGTTTTAGAGCAACAAAGTGCCTCGGTATCCATGCTGCAAAGACGTTTCCGTATAGGCTACGCAAGGGCTGCACGCATTGTCGATCAAATGGAAATGCGCGGAGTTGTTGGACCACCTGATGGTAGTAGACCAAGGCAAGTTTTGTTAACAAAGTCAAGTATAAGTAATTAATAAGAATATTCCATTGTTCTGAATTTTCAATTAGTAATACGTTTTCACAAAAATTTAATAAAAATATCTATTACAGTACAGTTTTTAAAGAAATCTATTTGCAATGATAAGTAAACATGTTATATTGAAAACGAATTAGTAGGATTGTTGTACATCAGATGTCTGATCTCTTAAGTTGGTGGTGAAAATAAATGACAATTAGAGCAGATCATCGTCATTTATATTTACAAGTGATTGACCGATTAAAATCGGATATTGATAAGGGCATTTATAAGGAAAACGAAAAACTTCCTTCTGAATTTGAATTATCAAAATCACTTGGAGTTAGTCGTGCTACTTTACGTGAAGCGCTGCGACTGTTGGAAGAGGAAAATGTAATCGTTCGTCGCCATGGTGTTGGCACGTTTGTAAATCCAAAGCCGGTATTTACTTCAGGTATCGAGCAATTATCGAGTATATCCTCTATGATTGAGCAAGCTGGTATGGAGCCAGGCACGATTTTTTTAAAGGCCACAGAAGAAAAGTCGACAGAAGACGATGTTACGCGTTTCCAAACCGAAATGGATGACAATGTGATCACATTAGAACGGGTAAGAACTGCGGATGGCGAGCCGGTCGTTTATTGTATTGATAAAGTTCCAGCAAGCTATTTACCAAAACAATTCGTAAATAATAAAGATGTATCGATTTTCTCAGCACTAGAGCAATCTGGAGCGATTCATGTTGCCTATGCGGTTACATTCATTGACCCTATAGGCTATCATGAACAAGTTTCACCGATCCTTAACTGTGGTCCTGAAACAGCATTGCTCGTTTTGAAACAACTTCATTACGATGACAATGACCGTGTAGTACTGTATTCAAAAAATTATTTCAGAGCTGATAAATTCAGCTTTCATGTAGTACGAAAACGGGTGTAGAACATTTTACTGCTAATTACAAAACCTTTGAGGGGGACTCACTAATGACAAAACGTAAATATGGTTTATTAATTTCATCTGTAGTAGCAACAAGTGCCATTTTAGGTGCATGCGGTACTAGCGATGAAGGGAAAAAAGATGAAGCAAATCAAGGTGGAGCAAATGAAGATAACTTCTCTATCGCCATGGTTACTGACGTCGGTGGTGTAGACGATAAATCATTCAACCAATCTGCTTGGGAAGGCGTTCAACAATTTGGTAAAGAAAACGGCCTAGAGAAAGGTACTGGTGGCTACGACTACTTACAATCAAAATCGGATGCTGATTATCATACAAATTTAAATAGTTTAGTTCGTCGTGATTTTGACTTAGTATTTGGTGTTGGTTTCTTAATGAACGATGCAGTAAAAGAAATTGCTGATCAGCAACCAAATGCAAAGCTTGCCATTATTGACTCTGAAGTAGATGCTCCAAACGTAGTTTCTGTTCTATTCAAAGAGCAAGAAGGTGCATTCCTTGCAGGTGTAGTAGCTGCTGAAATGTCTCAAACAGGTAAAATTGGTTTCATTGGTGGTCAAAAACTCCCTGTTATCGAGCGCTTTGAAGCTGGTTTCATAGCTGGTGCTAAAGCTGTTAACCCTGATATCGAAATCAGTCGTTATTATGCAGAAGCATTTGATAAAGCAGAATTAGGTAAAACAGCTGCTAACCAAATGTATTCTTCAGGCGTGGACATCATTTTCCACTCTGCAGGCGCTACAGGTAACGGTGTATTTACAGAAGCAAAAGAGCGTAAAGAAAAAGATCCTAATGCAAACGTATGGGTAATCGGTGTAGACGCTGACCAATATGCAGAAGGTCAAGTTGGCGATCAAAACGTTACATTAACGTCAATGTTGAAAGGGGTTTCAAGTGCGGTAGTGGATCTTTCAAACCGTACGAAAGCAGGAGATTTCCCAGGCGGTCAAACACTTGTTTATGGTTTAGCTGAAGACGGTGTTGGTCTAGCAGACTCTCGCGGTGCAATTCCAGAGGAAGTATTAAAATCACTTGAAGATTACAAAGCAAAAATTATATCTGGTGAAATCGTAGTTCCGGAAACAGTAGAAGAGTAATTTTTTGAATTAAAATAAACTAAATTGTCATCATAGGAATCCTCGTATTCCTATGATGATTTTGTCATGATAGATTATTGTCAGATAATTAGTATTATTTGATGAGTAGGTAAAGAGTAAATTTCCTTTGAAGGAATGATTTGGATCGGTTTACTTTAAAGGATTATGATCAATTTTATTGAAGTTAATGTAAAGAAATTAAAATTGATAGATGAAAGATTTTCTTTAAAATCTTTCATGTGTTAATTTTTCAAAACTAAAATGTGCCTAAGGGAGTGAATATATTGGAATACGTGATCGAGATGCTTGGTATCCGTAAAGAATTTGGCGGTTTCGTAGCAAATAACAACATCACCCTCCAACTAAAAAAAGGAGAAATTCATGCATTGCTAGGTGAAAACGGTGCAGGTAAATCGACTTTAATGAACGTATTATTTGGTCTTTATCAGCCAGAAGCTGGAGAGATTAAAGTGCGAGGAAAAGCTGTGAAAATTACTGATCCTAATGTTGCGAATGACTTAGGAATAGGAATGGTTCACCAACACTTTATGTTAGTGGAAAACTTTACAGTAACTGAAAATATTATTTTAGGATCTGAACCGACAAAAGCAGGTACTGTAAACATTAAAGAAGCTGCCCAAAAAATTCAGGAACTATCTGAAAAATATGGATTAGATGTTGATCCTTATGCAAAAATTGAAGATATTTCTGTAGGGATGCAGCAACGTGTTGAAATTTTGAAAACGCTTTATCGTGGTGCTGAAATTTTAATCTTCGACGAGCCTACAGCATCATTAACACCTCAAGAAATTAATGAGCTTATTCAAATTATGAAGCGACTCATTCAAGAAGGTAAATCTATTATATTAATTACCCATAAATTAAAAGAAATTATGGACGTTTCTGATCGTGTAACGATTATTCGTAAAGGCGAAGGGATTGGAACAGTTGTAACAGCTGATACAAACCCTGATGAATTAGCTGAATTAATGGTTGGGCGTCAAGTAGTATTTAAAACGGAAAAAGGCGATGCTAATCCAACAGAGGAAGTATTGAGCATTCAAGATTTAGTAGTATTGGATTATCGAAATATCGAAAAAATAAAAAACTTAAACCTATCCGTACGTAAAGGTGAAATTGTAGGTATTGCTGGGATTGACGG
>DEQI01000380.1 GCA_002360295.1 Planococcaceae bacterium UBA3370 | reverse complement strand
GTTCAGTTTTCAAGGTTCATTTCACTGTCGTTATGTGACAGGAATTACATCTTATCAAAATAGCATTATGTTTGTCAACAACTATTTTAAAATATTTTTTAATTACCGTTGCGGCAATGTTGAAATTATATCATAATAATATTTTGCCTGTCCAGTACTTTTTATTCAGTTTATTTCATAAATAAAATAGCTATTAAGACAGCTAGATAACATTATCACAATAATAATAAAACAGTCAATAAGAAATACATAAAAAACATCTTTTTATGTATTTCGCCACTATTGTATATGTTCAATCGAGTTGAAATCCCCTTTTATACAAAGGAAAAGACCTCAATGGACAGCTGTAATCTTAGTAAAAGCGTTAAACCTTCTGGATTAACATTCTATAAAATAGTATGAATATATTATTTAAATAGAGCTATTTTATTATTTGATTGTTTTTATCTCTTATAATTATTTCATATGGTATTTTTTCAATTGAAATTTCTGCGCTTTTCAATTCTATTACTTTATCTACGTATTTTTTTATTTGCTTAACCTTTCTTTTCGAACCCCATAACCACTTAGGCTTTTCTAAGTCTGTTTTAATAATAATTTGTAAAGGTTCTGGGTGAAATGAGTAGGCAAATCCTCTATACTCATCGAATTTATTTCTCGTTTCCTCTATTATGGCAGTAAATACAGGTTGCCAATTTTGTTCTCTTATTCGGTTTGCACTTATTTTCTGTATTTTAACTGTGAAGTTCATATTTGTTTTAGAAAATATAGTATGAGCAATAAGCTTTTCCATTTCATCCTTCTTTGTATAATCTATATCCGTTCCTTCAATGATGATTTCATTTTTAGGATGCATGGTTATAGAGTAGTTAATAGCACCCTTTTCTTTTAATAAATCTGTAATGACTTTTGATGTACTATTTATTGATTCAGTTATCTTTTTTTGTTCCATACTTCCTATCAAATAATTTTCTAAAACTATAAATTCTACGTCTAAATGTTGAAACTCCATCTCTTTCGCAACATTTAAAATGATGTTCTCCACTTTACCTCTATTTACTTTTACAAATTCCTCATCTTGAACTTGTACGGTTAACGTATGCTCATCAAAAGAAAAACCTAATGTGAGCTGATCATATCCTTTATTGTTTAGTTCCTGTGAGGCCTTCATTACTAATTGCTCTAACTTCTTATTATCTTTTTGCGTTTCTTCCATACTTTTGAGTAAAGCTATTTCTAACCCTTTATCCGAAATGTCCATTTTGGGATTACCCCAATACTTTATAATTACAGTAGAAATTACCACAATAGCTATCAAGAACAAAGAAAAAGCTAATTTTTTCAAATAATCCTCCTTTTATTAGAGGATACGTCTTACTTCTTTGATTATGCTCAATATAAGCATACTGAAGCCACTACACTTTAATTATTGCTAAAAGTGAAATCAATTCCTAATACATCTTAGGAAAGGCACAAAAATAATATTAACTATTTCAAACTGATTCGAATAAAGACGCTAACCGTTAACTAAAATAATCCAACATATACCCCTTCAATACTGACATTATCAATTCCTTATAAATTAAGATGAAAAGTCATGAATAATTTCTACTACCTCTATTTCCCCATTTATTAGTAGTTCAGTCAGTTCACCTTTCACATTACCTTTCCAATATTCTCTTGCTTGTTCTATTTTCTGAGAGAAAGGAGCCCCATCCTCTTTTGGCAAAAGGTTCCCATCGCCTTCAAAACAACTACCCATAACTCGAAGTTTGACCATTTGCAAAACATTGCGGTTGTATGTATCAAATACCTCTTTCCACTTCAAAGCATCTTCATAGCTTTTAGCAGCGTATAAGCAAGATAATCTGGACGGATATTCAGGGTGCTCTTGTAATCTAATCATTTCGACTATTATTTCTCTGATTGCTCTAATTGTTTGTCCTACATACTGAATAGCTACTTCTGCATTCTCTTTACTTAGATTCAAACCCTTATTTGTATAATGACCATATAAAATTTGGATAAAGTCTTCACCTTTAGCATTCAATTGTTCCCTTTCAAAAAAGAATCGGTATAACGTATTTTTTTGGTCCATATCAAAGTGAATGACTTGTCCCAAGGTCATTTTATTTCTTGTAACAAGGTGGTATGCATATAATTCGTTCATAATCTCCCTCATCCCAGTTATATTTAATCCTTATTTTACCAGGTACAAACTTCATTTATCATTATAAATATGAAAAGCACCTACACAAATTTATGTGCAGGTGCTCAAGTTATATAGTTCTTCTTTATATTCAGTTCACAAAACTAAACTCTTAGCAAGCCACGGAAGCCCCTAGCAGCATAATACGATTCTGCTCCATTGTGATAAACAAAAACCGTGTTATAGCGGCGATCACAAAAGATGGCGCCTCCCAGTTTCCGGATATGGTCAGGTGTTTCCACCCAGCTCGATGATTTCGTATCGAAACTCCCAAGCTTCTGAAGCTCTCGATATTGATCTTCTGTCAATATTTCAATCCCCATATCAGCAGCCATATCTATAGCGCTATTTTGTGGTTTATGTTGTTTTCTTGACTCTAGCGCTTCACGGTCATAACAAACACTTCTTCGACCTTTTGGGCTTTCAACTGAGCAATCAACAAAAATGTATTCGCCCGCATCTTGAGCAATAACGTCTGGTTCTCCACCCGTTGCTTCCATTTGGTATAGCGACCATAGTTTTTCAGGATTTGTGTCTAGCTTTGCCCGCACTTTAGCCCATTCAAGCCCTTCATGTCGAATTAGGTTCTTCTCAAAACGGGCTTTCAATGTAGCCATTATTTCTTCACGTTGTTCTTGGGACAACACCCTATTTTCATTTGGCATACATAGCCTCCTCATTTTTTATTATCTGATTAAGCATTTGCAGCTTGATCTTTCGGTAAGAACAAAGCAACAAACAGTAATATTGGCAAAATAGAAACAGCAATCATCGTAAATTCAATTCCGTAAGTATCCATTAGCATACCTGTAAAAATGGCACCGATTGCTCCCATGCCGAATGAGAAGCCGGTCATTAAGCCAGCCATTGTTCCAATTTTACTCGGTACTAGTTCCTGGGCATACACTACGGTTACTGAAAAACTAATCATTATATGCGTCCCAATAATGATTAACAAAACAGGAATTAGCCATAAAGGTACATAGGGTAATACTAAGCAAAATGGCATTGGTGCCAATACAGATAACAAAATAACATTTTTCCGTCCGATACGGTCAGACAGCGGTCCACCGAAAAACGTCCCGATTACTCCACAAGCCATGAATAGGAAAATAAGTACTTGTCCTTTCGTAATCGTTAAACCGTAATGATCTATTAAATAAAATACATAAAAGCTTGTAATGTTTGTCGTGTAAAATGAACGAGCAAAAATAATAATAAATAATAAAGTAAGTGCAGTGCCTATTTGCTTCTTTGTTAAAGGTGGTAATGATGATACTAGTACTTTCTTTACCTTAGACAGTTTTTCTGCCTCAAGCTGCTTTTTATACCACAATGCAATTTTTGTTAAAATAATAATCCCAATTGCAGGCAATATTAATATAATGGAAACGCCTTTCATACCAAAAGGTAAAATAATAAAAGCGCTAATTAAAGGTGCTAAAGCTTGTCCTGAGTTGCCACCTACTTGGTATATAGATTGGGATAAACCACGTTTCGTGCCTGCTGCCATAAAGGATACACGGGAGCCTTCTGGGTGGAAAACAGCAGAACCAAATCCTAAAAACAATACTGATACTAAAATCATCCAGTAGCTACCAGACAATATTAGTAGTGTTAACCCTACAAAAGAACTCACCATACCTATAGGCAGTGCAAAAGGCAATTGCTTTTTATCCGTTACAAATCCAACGACAGGCTGTAATACGGAGGCAAACATATTTAACACAAAGGTTATGAGTCCAAGCTGTGTAAATGTCAAACCTAAATCACGTTCGAGTAATGGGAACATGGCTGGAACAACAGATTGCATCGTGTCATTAATTAAATGACAAACTCCAATAGCAACCATCATGGTGTAAACCGGATTATTTTGTTTTATTGCTGTATTTGCTGTAGCTGTAGTCATAGTATTGTTCACACCTTCTATGTAGTTTTCTCATTGCCGTATAGCATGTATTATTTTCGCTCATGCTATACGGCGAGGAGTGATATGTATGGGAGATATTAACTTTATTGAAATGTTTGCTAGGACGACGTCTACTTTTTTTGTTTTACTCGTTTTAGCTAGAATTATCGGAAAAAAACAAATAAGCCAACTTACTTTTTTCCATTATACAACAGGTATAACATTAGGTTCTATCGCTGGAGAACTTTCCTCACAAAAAGAGACACCCTTTTGGGATGGGATGATTGCACTCATTTGGTGGACAGCACTAACCATTATTGTTAGTTTTATCTCTTTAAAATCAAAAAAAATTCGTGTACTCGTGGATGATAAACCAATGATTTTAATTTATGATGGAAAAATCAGTGATGCCAACTTACGAAAATCACGGCTTCATTCGGATGAGCTCACCATGTTACTTCGGGAACAAAGCATTTTTTCACTCGACGAAGTAATGTATGCTGTATTTGAAACAAATGGTGAGCTTAGTGTGTTAAAAAAGCCTGCTTTTGCAAATGCCACTAAAGAAGATGCAAAGGCCGATTTAACATTGCCTAAATATATACCGACAGAAGTGATTGCTCACGGCAAAATAATTACTGAAAATTTAATTGAACTTAATTTAACAGAAGAGTGGTTACTAAAAAAACTAAAACGCAAAAATGTAAACTCTGTACAAGATGTCTTTTTTGCGCAAGTGTTAGAAGACGGCTCATTATATATTAGTTTAAAGGGGAATGCGGGTAATCTTTAACCCGCTTTTTTTAAACTAATATATATTTTTTATGGAGTTTAGTGAATGTGGCTTGCGCTTTTCTAATTCAATCTACTTTCATAATATCAATTGGAGTTACGATCCCAAGAAGCTTCTGATGGGGTTTTCCATGTTCTGTTATAAGCAATGCTTCAAAACGACGCCGCGCTCTACTCCTTGTTTAAAAACTCTTCGGCCTCATAAATGGTTATGTATCGACTAATAAACTTATAATTCAACGAGTTTATTTCATGTTGTAAAATATCACATAATGTCGGCACACGTTTCGGTAAATGACTGCCCGACATTGAAGTAGCAATCCAATTTGTCATGCCTACAATCGTCATTAATCCTTTAAATAAATTCCCCTCGTACAATGGGAACTGTTTATATTTGCGTTTGCGTATTGCCTTTAATGTATAGTTAAGCGAATTTTATTTGAAAGGTCATAACGCGCTTACGGAATAATTGGCCTACAAGCTTAGCCAGTACTTCATCAATATGCTCAATTTTTTCTACAATTTCTAAGTGAGGCTCCGCAATAACGAATTCTGTAGATGATCTATGGTGTACAATAGCATTGCGTTAATCAGCATAAGAACGCAAATCATCTTCATATTTCCGAACGAGTGGATTTCACTTCCTCGCCTGATTGACAAGACGATAAAATGGCACAAAATCCTTTTCTTCGACAATATCGTGTAGCGTATGGTCAATACGATTAAAAGCTGTTAAAAACCGATCTGAGTTGTGTATCTGTATCATACAACAGCCTTCTTTCTATGTAATTTACTAAATTATTGTTCATCACCAAAAGTCAGAATTGCTATATACGTATCGCACACTACACTACGAGCGGTAGATTTCCGCGGGCGTGGCTTCAGTCTCCTCGGTCCAACACGATGTTGGTCACAAAGGAGTTACCGCTATCACGCAGATAAATTGTCACAGGAAGTGACGATCTTATCCTTCGCTCATTTATCGTATCTCACTGCTCCTGTCGCTGCGCTTTCGACGCAAATAAATTTCCTCCTGGGCATTCAGCTCATGCAACTGTCGCCGCTCTCCGTACCGTGTGGTAAAATTTCAAAAATACAAATTGCTAAATAAAAATCATTAAAGTGTGCATATTGGATAAAATAGCTTTTATAAAGAGACGGTGTTTGTTGATTGGAGTGGAGCCAGCGTGACTCCTTGGGGATTAGCGTCACAGATTAGACCCCGCAACGCAGTGAGGAGGCTAATCGGACGCCCCCAGGAAAGCACGCTGGCGCAACGGAAATCAACCCCGAGTTATGGTGATGAACCTAATTTGTGCCCTACTGCCATTATATTGCTACTATTCGGATTTTTAAATACACTTAAAAACGGCAAGGCACTATCGCCTTGCCGTTTACCTATTATTTGTACAATTCCTCAAGCGCAACCTTCATATTCGGCCGTACAGTAATGATTGGACGCGCCGTTTTAGCCTTTGCTTCAGCATCAGCCAAATCCTCAGCTAACCCTAATTCAAGTAATGTCGCAATACCCATAACGCCAGCTCGACCACCACCACTTCCGCAGTGGATATAAATATTTTTACCAGCTTCGTATGCCTCCACTACTTGCAAAGCGCCAGATTTAATACTTGAAGCAATATTTTCACTTTCATCTGCAATGGGTGCATGAATATAATCGTAGTCAACCGCTTCTTCACGGCCATTTACACGCACATCCACTACAACATCGATTCCTTCATTTGCAACTGCCTGTTCCGCATCTGCTGCACCACCAAAATAAATACGCCCTTTTACTAATTCATCGTAGTTCATACCAAACCTCCGTTAAAGTGAGTCTTTAATATCCTCATAACGAGGTAAAGCTGTTAGTGCACCTACTTTTGTAGCAGCCATTGCTCCTAATTTATTGCCGAATGCTACACATTCGATAATTTCTTTTTTTGTAGTCGGAAGACCATTAAAGTGAACGTAACGTAAGACACCAGCCATGAATGCATCTCCTGCTCCTGTCGTATCCACTGGAACAATCTTTTCTACTGGTACGTGAATGACTTCACCATTTAATACCGCGTAAGCTCCATCAGCACCTACTGTTATTAATACAATTGGTACAAGTAATGAATCAAGCGCCGCTATTCCTTCTTCCATTGTATTGGTTTCTGTTAAGAAAAATAGTTCTTCGTCAGTTAGCTTTAAAATATCAGCATCGTCGAAAAATGATTTAATCGTTTCTCGACAAAATTCCTCACTACTCCAACGTAACGGACGAATGTTTGCATCAATCGCAATGATTGCCCCTTTTTCCTTTGCTAAATCAACTGCTGCTCGTGTCGTTTCAAGTGCTGTTGGGTGGAACATTGTACCTGAGCACACATTAAAAATGGAAGCTCGCTTAAATGCCTCTTCTTGCAATTGCTCGTTTGTCACTTGAAGATCAGGTGTTTCATCAATATAATCCTTGAAAATACGCTCGCAATCTTCTGTCAAATGAACATACACGCCACTCACACGCTTCTCTGGTACGTAAACCGCATAATCTAAATTAACGCCCTCTTTAATTATTTCATTACGTACAAACTCAGATGTTTCATCATCACCTGTAATCGTAATTAATGCAGAAGGTGCACCAATTCGACTTATGCCGGCTGCAACATTTATCGTTGCGCCACCTAAATACTTTGTAAAAGATGTATTTGTTACATCATTCGCTATATAATCGACAAAAGCGTCGCCATAAATTAAAATAAAATCTTTGTCTGACTGACTCATGCGCTGTCTAACCTCCGAAAGTATGGTCATTCTAGATTAACATATAATGACTACTACTATAAAGTTTTATACTATTCAAAACATAGGGAATAACCCTTTAAGCTCCAAAGTTTGTTATACTTTTAGAGAAAGGAAGAGATATTATGGAACTGAGCATTCGACAAGCTAAGCGATCAGAAGCAACAAAAATTGCCCCTCTTATATACGATGCGATTGGCGAAATAGCAAATCGACTAACAGGTGAACAGGAATATGATGCAATTATATCAGCATTAACTGAACTCGTAACGCGCACAGATAATCGACATTCATATTTGAATACATATGTTGCAATACAGGGTGAACAGCTTTTAGGGATAGTCGTACTTTACGACGGTTTGTCTGTTAAAGCACTCGACGCTAATTTAATAGCTTGGCTAAAAGAGAAAAAGGTGACTACTACAATTGATGTAGAGGCACATGATGATGAATATTATCTCGATACGATTTGTGTAGCCCCTGAAGCTCGAGGACTAGGCATTGGCACGAAATTACTTGCTTATGCAGAGCAAGTAGCTCGAGAAAAAGGCTTTAAAAAATTGTCTTTAAATGTCGAGACAGAAAAAGAGAAGGCTCGCGCTTTATATGAGCGTGTTGGTTTTGTTATAACAGAGCCATGGACAATTATAGATGAGCCATTTCATCATATGGTGAAAATGCTTTAACAAGGTTTTAAAGGAAGGTCATACATGAAAAATTTTATATTCCCACTAATGATTGTCGTCGCATCTAGTAGTTATGGTATATTGTCGACAATTGTAAAAGTGGCGATGCAGCATGGGTTTACGTCTGCCGAGGCTATTACAAGTCAGTATATTTTCGGCTTTTCACTTGCTCTGCTGTTATTTATTACAACACAACGTACATGGCCAAAGCTGAATAAAAAAGGAACGCTCACGTTAGCATTAGCGGGGGTACTTACAGCAACAACCGGTATTGTATATGGACAATCATTAAACTATTTACCTGCATCACTCGCAGTAGTGATGCTATTTCAATTTACATGGATTGGCTTATTTATAGACTGTGCTTTGAAAAAACAATGGCCGAGTCGACCAGAAGCCATTTCCCTCATCTTTTTATTCGCAGGTACTGTTTTAGCAGCAGGCATTGTTGATGTGGATTTATCGACAATTGCTTGGCAAGGCTGGGCACTCGGTTTACTATCAGCCGTTAGCTTTGCGCTATTTATCCAAATTAATTCTCGCCAAGTGGAAGGTGTTTCTACGATTGGGCGAACTCTCATTGTATCCATTTTTGCCCTGCTTATTATCAGCATTGTACTTACACCAGAAATCATTTGGAATGGACAATTATTCGGAGCAGGACTTTGGAAATTCGGCTTAGCCCTTGGAACATTCGGTATTATTTTACCTATTTTATTATTTTCGATTGCTATCCCGAAGGTTGGTGGTGGACTTGCCTCGATTTTAAGTGCAATGGAGTTACCCGTTGCGATTTTAGCGTCGATGATTGTCTTAAAGGAAGTATTAACGCCTCTACAATTTGTGGGCATAGCACTCGTATTAGTCGGCATGATGCTACCGTCCATTTTAACAATACGAAAAACAAAATAATGAGGCTTGGGTTCAGTAATTAACAGAACCCAAGTCTTTTTTTAAAAAAGAATTCTGGAGTTTGAGCAGTGTCTAGCTCTAGCTACTCGAGGTTTACTTCTGTCCTTCAATTGAAAGCAGGAAAGATCCTTCTTTTAAGCGCCATCCACCGCTTGCACTTTTCTTATATTGTTTTCATATATGTTTACCAATATACACAAATTTTCCTCCCCGTCTTTTATTCCCTAAATTGTTGACTTTACTTCTGATTAACCTATAAAATACAATAAACACTTAAATTTTCAAAATAATACAAAAATTTAATTATCCATTTTCGATTGGCCCTGCCATAAAAACTATGTAAGGAGGATAATGTATGAAGAAATGGGGATTTCATTCTTTATTACTTGTTTTACTTCTAGGTATTTTATCAGCATGTGGCAATTCAACAGAGGATTCTTCAACGAGCACAAATGAAGAATCTACAGAAACAAATAATTCATCTGAAGGGACGACAGTTGAGTCTACCCCTTCTGGTAAACTGGTCATTTACACTGGTCGAGATGAAGGTTTAGTAGATGGTGTCATTGCAAAATTTAATGAGCGTTACCCTGATATTAAAGTCGAGTATATGACAATGGGAGCCCAGCAAATTTTAGAGCGTGTTCGAGGTGAAAAAGCGAATCCACAAGGTGATTTTTGGTGGGGAGGCACACAGTCTGCGATGATGGTTGCTGCTAATGAGGATTTACTGCTTTCATGGGACCCATCCTTCGCTTCTGCACTTGACCCACTTCATCGCGATGCAGAAAACCGTTGGATAGGTGAAATGCTATTGCCGGAAGTCATTATGATTAACAGTGATGTTTTAACAAAAGAAGAAGGTCCACAAGATTGGGATGAACTGTTAGATCCCAAATGGAAGGATGACATTTTAATACGGGGTGTCCTTGCATCAGGTACTATGCGTACGATTTATTCTTCAATGATCTACCGTCAAGGGCCAGACACGCCGGAAAAAGGCTATGATTGGTTATTAAAGCTAGATGCTAATACGAAAGAATATACGCAAGATCCAAATGCACTTTATTTAAAGCTAACACGTCAAGAGGGCACAATCTCCCTTTGGAATTTACAAGATATTTTACTGAAAAAATATACGACGGACTATCCATTTAACTATATTTATCCAGCTAGTGGAGCACCTATTTTAGTAGATGCAGTTGGTGTTATTAAAGATGCAAAAAATGAAGAAAACGCAAAGCTTTTCGTAGAGTTTTTATTTGAAAAAGACGTGATGACAAACCTTGCACATGAGTATTTCCAAATTCCAACAAGAACAGATATCGATTTATCCAAAATGCCCGATTGGTACAAGGAATTAGACCTTAAAACATTTGATATCGATTGGTCCGTGATGTCTGAAAAAGAAGCGGAATGGATGGAATATTGGGACACTAACATTAAAGGGAAAGGAAAATAAACGTTTAATCAATAGCTTGATTCCTAAAGTAGACCTCGGATTACATAGTTCGGGGTCTTTCTAGTATATGAATTGCTGAAAGGAGGACTTTGATGAAAGGTGTTCAAATAGATCATGTAACAAAAAAATTCGGTGATGTACTCGGAGTTAGTGAACTGAGTATCACGATTCAACCAGGCGAATTTTTTACTTTTCTTGGACCAAGTGGCTGTGGCAAAACGACTACCTTACGCATGATTGCTGGTTTTTATTATCCAACGAGCGGCAAGATTTATTTTGACCGACAAGATGTAACAACACTCCAGCCAAACAAACGGAATATTGGCATGGTGTTTCAAAACTACGCCTTATTTCCACATATGACGGTTAATGAAAATATCGCCTTTGGTCTTGAAATACGTAAATACTCAAAGGCAGAGATTACAGAAAAAGTTAATCGAATTCGTGGACTCGTTCATTTAGGTCCATATGGCCAGCGGAAAATTAATGAGCTATCAGGTGGTCAGCAGCAACGTGTGGCTCTTGCCCGCGCACTTGTTATTGAGCCAGATATTTTGCTACTCGATGAACCTTTATCAAATTTAGACGCAAAATTACGAGAAGAAACGCGCTTTGAAATTAAGCGCATACAATCGGAGCTGGGTGTAACAACGATTTATGTGACCCATGATCAAACCGAAGCCATGACGATGTCAGATAGAATTATGGTCATGGAAAATGGTTTCATTAAACAAATTGGCACACCACAAGAAATTTACCAGAAACCGGATAACCGCTTTGTCGCAACATTTATCGGCGAAACAAATCTTTTACCGATGCGGATTGTTTCCATTGATGGCGATACAGTATTAGCTCAAAACGAAAATGGCTTAGTGCTCCAAGGGACAAAAGACAATTTCGCAAAAGGGCTTCAGGCAAATGTCGGTGATCCCGTATATGTTTCGATCCGGCCGGAGTCTTTTCGAAATGAGCCGAGCGAAAATACTGTCATAGGGAAAATTCAATTTGTTGAGTTTACGGGTCTGAGTGTTAATTATGGTATCAATGTTAATGGCACTATGTTAAAGGCGATGATTATAAATGCAGGCAGTAGTTTGAAACAAGTTGGCGATGAAATCAAGCTACATATTCCACCGAGCAATTTGTATTTCCTCGGAGAATAGGAGGCATCTATGAAAAAAGAAATCGTTGAACCGTATGAATTGTCTAAATGGTCACGGCTAACACGATCGCCTTACTTTATATATGTTCTCGTTTCACCCCTATTTTTAATTTTATTCGCTTATGTTGTGTACCCTTTTTATACGACGTTCATTCAAAGCTTTGCTAGTGATCATAAACTAGCAAACTATGAAAAGTTTTTTAGCTTCCAAAGTACAGCTAATTTAGAGGCACTTTGGAATAGCCTCTATATTTCTGTATTAAGCGTCGTGACATGTGCGATTGTTGGCGTTACGATGGCCTTTTTGCTAGAGCGTTACAATTTTCCAGGTCGGCGCCTTTTATCAGTACTTGTGCTTGTTCCAATGGCATTACCCCCTTTAGTTGGTGTTTTATCTTTTACTTTTTTATATGGTGAAAGTGGTATTTTCCCACGTGCTTTACAACATTTATTTCAGTTAGATGCTGTTCCTTTTTCATTAAAGGGCATATGGGGTGTAATCGTCGTCCATACGTTTACGATGTATACCTACTTTTACTTAACTGCTTCAGCTGCCATTAAAGGGCTTGATCCTTCATTAGAGGAAGCTGCTACAAGCTTAGGGGCAAGTCGATTTCGCGTATGGCGAAAAGTCATTTTACCGATGCTAACCCCTTCCATTATCGCATCCTCACTGCTCGTCTTTATGGTTTCGATGGCTTCCTATACAGCACCGCTCATGTTTGGGGTTGAACGAACGATGACGATGCAAATTTACTTATCTCGTACAAATGGCAATTTAGAAATGGCTGCTACACAGTCGACCATTTTATCTGTCGTGTCGATTACCTTTTTACTCATTATGCGTTGGTACCAAAATAGACGGAACTATCAAAACTTAAGTAAAGGCATTAGTGTCCATCGCTCAGAGGTGACAACTAAGCCATTAAAATATTTTTCCATTATTTTATCATTTTTAGGGACACTTATTTTAATTTTGCCGATACTAGTATTAGTACTCATTTCTTTTTCAAAGGATGGGGCATGGACCATTCAAATTTTGCCGACCGAATATACACTCGATCATTACAAAGCACTTTTAACCGATGAAAAAACCTATCGACCGATTTGGAACTCGCTACAAATGGGATTTGTTGCAACTATAGGGAATATCATTTTTGGGGTTGCAGCTGCATACGCGATGGTGCGCTTAAACTTTAAAGGAAAAACGCTATTAGATGTACTCATTACGGTTCCTTGGGCACTACCTGGAACTGTAGTAGCCGTTAATTTAATCGCTGCATTTAGTACAGAAAGCGTATTTTCTTTTAACCAAGTACTCATCGGAACGTTTTGGATTTTACCATTAGCTTATTTTATCCGCCATTTACCACTCGTTTTCCGTTCCACTTCTGCTTCCCTTATGCAGTTAGATCCATCTGTTGAGGAAGCATCTCGCAGTTTAGGAGCGAGTTGGTGGTATACATTTAGAAAAATCGTACTACCACTTACATTATCGGGCATTGTTGCTGGCACTCTGCTTGCATTCGTGCATAGTATCGGTGAATTCGTCGCATCCATTTTACTGTACAGCACTTCTACAATTCCATTATCAGTAGCTATTTTCCAAAAGCTTTATGCCTTTAAATTTGGAACCGCGTGTGCATATGGCGTTTTACAAATACTCCTCATTTTAATCGTCTTACTTATTTCTGAAAAACTATCAAAAGGTTCGGCCGGCTCAGCAATTTAATAGCAATCACTGGAGGCAGATGAAGGATGTTTTTTCAAGATTACAGAAATCGTATAAATGAAGTAGAAGGTATCCAATTTCCGTCAAAAAGTTATCGCCAAATGGTATTACAGCCTGCATATGATGAAGCAAAAAGGCATTTTCTCGCTTCAATGCTTCAAATTCATATTGCACATTTAAAAATGTTAGAGGAACAGCAAATTGTATCCACTACAGATGCAAAAGCAATTGGGCTGGCCATTTCAAAGGTAGATGTAGATTATTACAAAACGCGGGATTACAACCCACAGTTTGAAGATTTATTTTTCCGTATCGAAAACAAATTAATCGAACTAGGGGGAGATATTGCAGGGAATCTTCATATCGCTCGTAGTCGTAACGATATGGGAATCGCTATTTATCGCATGACATTGCGAAAAAAACTACTATCTCTTATGCAAGAACTACTTGATCTTCGTTCCTCACTCATTGCTTTTGCGAAAGAGCATGTAGATACGATTATGATTGGTTACACACATACACAGCAAGCACAACCAACAACATTTGCACATTATTTGAAGGCGGTCATTGACCAATGTACTCGTGATTTTATTCGCATGCAAGCAGCCTATGCTACAGTAAATCGCAGTAGCATGGGCGCAGCCGCTTTAACAACAACGGGCTTTCGTATTAATCGTGAGCGTATGCAGGAATTATTAGCTTTTGATGACATCATCGAAAACGCTTGGGATGCAGTTGCTGGTGCTGATTATATCGCCGAGACTGCGAGTGTCGTACAGTTAGCTGCTCTTAACTTAGGACGTACTTCACAAGACTTTTTATTATGGGCAACACAGGAATTTAATGCTTTTGAATTAGCAAGTCCATACGTGCAAATAAGCTCCATTATGCCACAAAAGCGAAATCCAGTATCAATTGAACACACTCGCTCCCTTCTTTCTGCTGTAGTCGGCGATGCAGGAACCGTTTTACAAATGATTCATAATACTCCTTTTGGCGATATAGTGGATACAGAAGACGATATGCAGCCCTATTTATGGCGTGCAATCGACCGGTTAGTGGGCATTTATAAGTTATTCGGTAGCTTAATTGTCACAATGGATGTCAATAAAGATAACTTGTTAAAGCGCGCGCAGCATAGCTTTGCGAATGTAACAGAGCTGGCTGATACACTGGTACGTTCTGAAAATATTTCATTTCGCCAGTCTCACCGAATCGTGAGC
>DEQI01000120.1:4513-10529 GCA_002360295.1 Planococcaceae bacterium UBA3370 | reverse complement strand
TTTACGGTGAAAATATTCGCTATGCACTAGAAGGTTACTTATATCCAGCGACTTACCCGTTTTATGAAGAGAAACCATCTTTAGACGAGATTATTACAACCATGATTGATGCAACGAGTGATATCGTATCTAATTATTCGGCTGAAATTGAAGAAAAAGACATGACTGTACACGAATTATTAACATTTGCCTCACTTCTTGAAAAAGAGGCCACTGCGCAAACAGACAGAGAAACGATTGCAAGCGTATTTTATAATCGTTTAAAAATTGAAATGCCACTGCAAACGGATCCGACTGTTTTGTATTCTTTAGGTTCACATAAAGAACGTGTACTATACGAGGATTTGGAAGTAGACAACCCTTATAATACGTATAAAAATGTCGGATTGCCGCCAGGACCAATTGCTGGACCAGGTAAAGTTTCAATAGAAGCGGCATTAAATCCGTCAAACACTGACTATTTATATTTCTTAGCAGATGAAAGCGGCGTTAATCATTTCGCAAAAACGTATGACGAACATTTAGCGAATATAGCAAAATATTTACGTTAAGAAGTTAGATACACCATAAATGAGCGAAGGCTAAGATTTATCACTGCCTGTACTATACTATAGTGACATGTAGACCCGAGCAGACAGAATTCATATCTTGGAGGCGTGTCTGCTCGGAGTGTAATGATATAGCTCGTAGTGGTGAAGTAAAACGAAATAAAAGGAATGGAATAAACCAGACATTATTCAGTCTAAAGTAGGAACTTATATGATCGGCTTTTTGATATATAATTAAATTCGATTAAGATATCATGAAATTTTTGAATATATCATGAACGATCATTTGGATCATGTAGTTCCTGAATATATCATGAAATTTCAGCAAGATATCATGAAATTCGATTAAGATATCATGAAACTTTTGAATATATCATGAACTATCAGTTGGGTCATGCAGTTCCTGAATATATCATGAAATTTCAGCACGATATCATGAAATTTTCCGATATATCATGAAATTCGATTAAGATATCGTGAAACTTTTGAATATATCATGAACTATCAGTTGGATGCCGCAGTTCCTGAATATATCATGAACTATCAGTTGGGTCATGCAGTTTCTGGATATATCATGAAATTTCAGTTGGGTCATGCAGTTCCTGAATATATCATGAACTATCAGTTGGATGCTGCAGTTCCTGAATATATCATGAAATTTCAGCACGAAATTACATGAGTCCCTTAGTTTTAGGATTGTTTATTATGTTTAATGTGAATGGCTTGGTCATGCATAATACCTTAATAAACAACATTATTCGCATTCCTTTTATTTTCGTGCTATTATAAGTTGTGATTTTTTGTCCTTATATACGAAGGCTACGGGCGCAAACATCATCGTTTCGCTTTTTTCTTTTGTCAAAACTTTGCCCGTACAAAGGAGCTTTTAAAATGGAATTATCAAATAAGTACATGGAATCGTTTATTCAACCGCGAAATGAACTACTTCTGGAGATGGAGCAATTTGCGAAAGAGCATCATGTACCGATCATGCAGCTTTCTGGTATTGATGTGTTGACTCAAATGTTACGTATTCAAAAACCAAAATCAATATTAGAGATTGGGACAGCAATTGGTTATTCAGCGCTACGAATGGCGTATGCGCTACCTGAGTGTCACATTGTCACAATAGAGCGTGATACAGAGCGTGTCCAACTTGCGAAAAGCTTTATAGCTCGCTCTGAATCTGGGGTAGGAGAGCGAATTCATGTAATCGAGGGAGATGCATTAGAAGTAGAGGTTTCTTCCATTCAATCTACCTATGATGCGATTTTTATTGATGCTGCAAAAGGTCAATATCAAAAATTCTTTGAAAAGTACTCACCGCTCGTACCATCTGGTGGTGTTCTTTATATTGATAATATGTATATGCATGGCTTATCAGATTTAAATATTCAAGAAGTACCGAGAAGAAAAAGAACGATGATTCGCAATTTACACCAATTTACGGACTGGATTATGCAGCATCCAGATTATACGAGTGTATTTTTCCCAGTTGGTGATGGTTTATTAATTTGTCTGAAGAGGTGAGTAAGGTGAAAAAACCTGAATTATTAGTCACACCACAATCGATTGAGCATATAAAAGCTTTAATTGAAGCAGGTGCAGATGCATTTGTTATTGGTGAGCAAAAATTTGGTTTACGATTAGCAGGAGATTTTAACGTAGGACAAGTGGAAGAAGCTACTGCAATGATTCATGCAGCAGGTAAAAAAGTATACGTAGCAGTTAACGCTCTTTTCCATAATGACCGTTTAGATGAACTGGATGAGTATTTGAAAGAAATGCAGCGAATTGGTGTTGACGCTTTATTATTTGGAGATCCAGCTGTAGTGATGGCCGTACGTGAATTAGGTATTACCATTCCTCTACATTGGAGTCCAGAAACAATTGCAACAAACTGGTTCCAAGTGAATTACTGGGGAGAGCGCGGTGCAAAACGAGCTGTCTTAGCGCGTGAGCTTTCTCTTGATGAAGTTGTAGAAATTAAAGAAAATACGAAGCATGAAATTGAAGTACAAGTACATGGTATGACATGTATGTTCCAATCCAAACGCTCGTTATTAGGGAACTATTTCCTGTATCGTGATGAAGTGATGGAAGTAGAAAATCGTAAACATAATAAAAATATGTTTTTACATGATAAAGAACGTAAAAATAAATATCCGATTTATGAGGATATGAATGGTACACATATTTTTTCACCAAATGATATGTGTATAATTGATGAATTAACAGAGCTTTTTGAAGCTGGTATCGACTCTTTAAAATTTGACGGTGTGCTACAAAGTTACGACTATGTTGTTACTGTGACAAATTTATACCGCCAAGCGATTGATGCCTACTTTGATGAAGGCGAAGAGGCATATGAAAACATTAAAGGCGATTTATTAGCTAAAATTGAAGCAATTCAACCTGCACTTCGTCCTTTAGATACAGGATTTATATTCAAAGAAACAGTTTACTAGAAAGGAGCGGTCGTAATGCTTCAATTAATACAAAACGAAAACATTCGTGAAACGATCAATGGCAAACGTGTCATTACAAAAAAACCTGAGCTTTTAGCACCAGCGGGAAGCTTAGAAAAATTAAAAGTTGCGGTACATTATGGGGCAGATGCTGTTTTTATCGGTGGACAAGAATTCGGACTCCGTTCAAACGCAGATAACTTCACTATTGAAGAAATGGCTGAAGGTGTAGAATTTGCCAACAAATACGGTGCTGTTATATACGTAACAACAAATATTTTTGCTCATAATGAAAATATGGATGGGTTAGAAGAATATTTACAAGCGATCGAAGGAACTGGTGTTAAAGGGATTATCGTAGCAGATCCTCTGATTATCGAAACTTGTCGCAGAGTTGCACCGAAGCTTGAAATTCACTTATCCACTCAGCAATCACTTTCTAACTGGAAAGCAGTAAAGTACTGGAAAGATGAAGGTTTACATCGCGTCGTACTAGCACGTGAAGTCGGTGGAGAAGAGATGCGTAAAATGAAAGAGGAAGTCGATATCGAAATTGAGGCATTTGTACATGGTGCCATGTGTATCGCTTACTCAGGGCGTTGTACGCTGTCTAATCATATGACAGCACGCGACTCAAATCGTGGCGGCTGCTGTCAATCTTGCCGCTGGGATTATGACTTATACGAAAATAAAGACGGTGAAGAAGTAGCATTATTTAATGAAGGCGATGCACCGTTTGCGATGAGTCCAAAAGATTTAAAGCTAATTGAATCTATTCCACATATGATCGAACTAGGAATCGATTCATTAAAAGTGGAAGGGCGTATGAAATCCATTCACTACGTAGCGACAGTTATTTCTGTTTACCGAAAAGTGATTGATGCTTATTGTGCAGACCCTGAAAATTTCCAAATCAAAAAAGAATGGCTAGAAGAATTATCACGCTGTGCAATACGTGCAACAGCTTCATCATTCTTTGAAGCAGAGCCAACTTATAAACAACAAATGTTCGGCTTCCATGCATCAAAACCAAAATGGGATTTTGCTGGACTTGTACTTGATTATGATGCGGAAACACAAATGGTAACGATGGAACAACGTAACTATTTTAAACCAGGTGATACAGTAGAATTCTTTGGCCCAGATATTGAAACATTCCAAATGACAGTAGGACAAATTTGGGATGAAGAAGGTAATGAGCTTGATGTGGCGCGTCATCCACTACAAATATTAAAATTCAAAGTGGACCGTCCATTAACGAAATTTAATATGATGCGTAAGGAGAATAAAAAGTAATGAATAAGCGTCCAGTAGTCATTGGCATTGCCGGTGGATCATGCTCGGGAAAGACAAGTGTGACGCGTGCTATATATGATGTATTTCGCGGTCATTCAGTTGTCGTGATTGAGCAAGATTTTTACTATAAAGATCAAAGTCATATGTCGTTTGAAGATCGTCTAAAAACAAATTACGATCATCCTTTAGCTTTTGATACAGATCTACTAATTGATCACATGAATGCTTTATTAGATCGTCAATCAATTGAAAAGCCAGTATACGATTATGTCCAGCATACGCGAGCTACTGAAACAATTCATGTTGAACCGAAAGATGTAATTATTTTAGAGGGCATTTTAGTGTTAGAGGATGAACGTTTACGTAATTTAATGGATATAAAATTATTTGTAGATACGGATTCCGATTTACGTATAATTCGTCGTCTACAGCGTGATATTAATGAGCGTGGTAGAACAACTGAATCAGTAATCGAGCAGTACTTGTCAGCGGTGCGACCTATGCATAATATGTTTATAGAACCAACTAAGCGTTATGCAGATGTTATTGTTCCAGAAGGTGGAGATAATGAAGTCGCTATTGATTTGATGGTCACTAAAATTAAAACAATTCTTGAAACTGAATCAAAAGTATAATATGATAGGAACGTATTTACAATATTTTCATTTAATGCTTGGACATCAATTATTTGATGATTCGTATGGTACGAATAAAAATTCGGTAATAGTTAAAATGAACGAGCGGCTTCTAATGATGTCCGCTCATTCATACATTTAACTAGCAACCGGGTTTTTATGCTATGTACCTATTATTTTTATAAAAAGGAAACGATTGCATTTTTGTTATAAAGTGCAAAAAGTAACGTTTTCGAGGATTATTAAGGAGTGAGTGTGCTATGTCAAATGAAAAACAATACCCGATGACTTTAGCGGGAAAAGCAAAACTAGAAGAGGAATTAGAATACTTAAAAACGGTAAAGCGTAAAGAAGTGGTAGAGCGTATTAAAATTGCTCGCAGCTTCGGTGACTTATCCGAAAACTCGGAGTACGATTCAGCGAAAGAAGAACAAGGCTTTGTAGAGGGACGTATTTCGACGATTGAGTCTATGTTACGTAACGCATTAATTATTAATGAAGACGAAACAAGCAGTAGTACTGTTACTTTAGGTAGAACAGTTACTTTCGATGAACTAATTGATGGCAAGCGTGCTGATTTTGAAGAGTCTTATACAATTGTTGGTTCAGCTGAGGCAGATCCGATTGAAGGACGTATTTCAAACGATTCACCAATTGCGAAGGCTTTAATGGGTCACCAAGTAGGAGATGTAGTGAAATTAACTACTCCTGGTGGAGAGATGGAAGTAGAAATACTAAAAATTAGCTAATTGAATGTCCGAAAAGTAGCTGCTACTTTTTGGACATTTTTTTCGAGTTTATTCAAAGCAATTTTAGTTTAAAACTGTTAGAATGACTGTATGTAAGGGGGCTTATAGAATGATGGAAGATGAACGAAAAAATTTTTCACGCTCAGAAAATAAGCGACGTCAACGGCAGCAAAGTAATAAAATGGACAGACTATTGAATTACTTAATTGGAATTGTGATTGTGTTAATTTGCATAAGTAGTTATTTGATTTTCTTTACTGGTGACAAAGAGGAAGTACAGCCGGATGAACCAAACGGCCAAGTGTCAAACAATAGTGAAT